>JAITEL010000043.1 GCA_031282065.1 Treponema sp. | reverse complement strand
GCCGAAGGGGAAGGCATAGAATATTTTGATGAGGAACAAATGCCCATCACCACCAACGCCTATCTGTACCTTTCCGGCACACCGTTTCGCGCATTGGCTTCCGGTGAGTTTATCGAAGAACAGATTTTCAACTGGACTTATTCGGACGAACAGCAGGCTAAAGAAAATTGGAAAGACCCGCAAGGTTTCGAAGGAACCACCAACCCTTACGCCGCGCTTCCCCGCATTGTTCTTTTAACCTACCAACTGCCTGAGTCCATACGGGAAATAGCAAGAAAAGGCGAGTTTGACGAGTTTGATTTAAATGTTTTCTTTTCCTCCGAGGGGACCGGAGACAATGCCCGCTTCAAGTATGAAGAATATGTGCAAAAATGGCTCGACCTTATCCGGGGAGCCTTTCAGGAAACAACTGTAGACAATTTAAAATTGGGTGCCAAAAAACCGCCCCTGCCTTTTGCGGATGTACAGCTTCTGGAAAACTTGACCCATACCTTCTGGTTTCTGCCTTCCGTTTCAGCCTGTTATGCCATGAGCAATCTCATAAAAAAACGAAACAACACATTTTATCATAGCTACAAAATCATCGTTGCCGCCGGAACCCAGGCCGGAATAGGTGTCAATGCCCTGCCTCCGGTGCGTGAATCCATGACGGATAATCCGTTGCAATCAAAGACCATCACCCTCTCCTGCGGCAAACTAACCACCGGCGTGTCAATAAAGCCCTGGACAGGAATATTCATGCTCCGTAATCTCACAAGCCCGGAAACGTACTTTCAGGCAGCTTTCAGGGTTCAAACGCCCTGGACAGTGAAAAATCCCGATGATCAATCGCCAAACAAAGAAATCATTCTTAAAAACGAATGTTATATTTTCGATTTTGCGCCGGACAGAGCTTTACGCCAGATAGCCGACTATGCCTGTCAGTTGAATATCGAGGAACAGAACCTCGAAAAGAAAGTAGGCGAATTTATTAAATTTCTGCCCATCCTCTCTTATGATGGTTTTTCCATGCGGCAAATGGACGCCGCCGCTATTCTCGAAATGGCCATGACGGGAACTGCAGCCACGCTTCTCGCCAAACGCTGGGAAAGCGCCTTGCTGGTGAATGTGGACAATGAAACATTATCCCGCTTGATGAATAACAAACAGGCAATGGAAGCCCTTATGTCGATTGAAGGTTTCAGAAATCTCAATCAGGATATTGAGACCATTATCAATAAATCAGGGCTGGTAAAGAAAGCAAAACAGGAGGCCAACGAAAAGGAATTTTTAGCAAAAGATAAAAAAGAATTATCCGAAGTGGAAAAAGAATTCAAAAGCAAGCGGAAAGAAATACAGGAGAAACTTATAAAGTTTTCGACTCGTATCCCTGTTTTCATGTATCTCACCGATTATCGTGAAATGTCTTTGACCGATATAATCACCGAGCTGGAACCGGAACTGTTCAAGAAAGTAACCGGGCTTAACGTTAAAGACTTTGACCTATTGGTGAGTCTTGGCGTGTTCAATTCAACCCACATGAACGGTGCGGTTTACAGCTTCAAACGCTACGAAGACTCAAGCCTTGCCTACACCGGCATTGACAAACATGAAGGAGAAAAAGTCGGCGGCTGGGATACCGTTCTATTGAGGAAAGAATACAATCACCTATTTGAAAATAGGGCGGCTTGGTAAAGAAGGGGATCATGAGACATAATGGACAGCCTTATAAAAAGTAACTTTTCCCTAGATTCCATTTCAAATCTAAGCATGAGTCATTTTACCGTAAGCATGGGGTGTTCTCCCCGGTGCCGCATGTATAGCTTAGCCGGTATGGTAAGGGAGAAAATCATATCTCAGGAGGTCTTTTACCCTTGCCTCTTACAGTTCACGTATATCTTCCCAATTGGTTGTTGACAATACAGATGCAGCTTATTACTATGGTCTATGGAGGTGCATGTCGCCTGGTGGCGGCTGCGGACTTCAAATCCGTCAAAGGGCGGAAACGTCCTTGGTGAGTTCGATTCTCACACGCCTCCGCCATTTTTTTAAGGATACATACGATGAAAGACAAAAAACGGGTTGGTTTGCCCGTGGTTGCAGGCGGCCTTACCGGGGGGCCCGGGCAGTGCTTTTAACGGTATTTGGAAACCCCGTCAATAGGGGTATGTGTGTAGCCTGTTTCATCCGGGATACTGCCGGCGCCCTGAGGCTGCTGGTCGTCGCTACGGTCATCAGCCCCAATTCTACCTTGACCGCTTCTCCTGCTGGGACACCCCATAAGGGCCAGATTGCCTGTGCCATCGGCTTGCTGGTCCTTACCGGCATAGGTATCATCACGAGGCACCTTGATGCGCTTATACCCAGATGCGCTCATGCGGTCTAAAGACAGTCTATGAGCGATTCCCATACAAACCAGGTACTGCGTTCCATCCCGGCAATGGATGAGCTCCTTGCCACGCCCTGGGCCACTGAGTGTTCCCGTAGCCTGGGCAGGGAGACGGTAAAACATATTATCACTGAGACGCTTGACCATATCAGGGAGGAGATACGAAAGGGAACGCCGATCCCGGTACCGCTGGAGGAACTTGCCGTAAGGCGTGCGAAACATGTACTCCATAGGAGAATGTCGAGTACCCTGAGACCCGTAATTAATGCCACCGGTGTTATAGTGCACACCAATCTTGGACGCTCACCTCTTGCATCTGAGGCGCTTCGCGCCGTACATGAGATAGCAGGCGCGTACAGTACCCTCGAATATTCACTGGAAAAAGGCGGACGAGGAGGACGCAATGATCATGTGGAGTGGAGTATCTGCCGCCTGAGCGGTGCGGAAGCAGCATTGGTGGTCAACAACAACGCCGCCGCGGTACTCCTGGCGCTTTCCGCGACCGCCGCGGGGCGTGAGGTCATCGTATCCTGCGGTGAACTTGTCGAGATAGGCGACTCCTTCAGAATCCCTGAAATCCTCGCCTTTTCCGGTGCAACCATGAGGGCCGTTGGCTGTACAAACGCAAGTCGCATAAGCGACTACCGTAAGGCCATCACGGAAAACACCGCTGTCTTGCTCAAGATTCACCCGTCAAACTACCGGATACAAGGTTTTGTAACATCCACGCCCCGGGAAGAACTCTCTCGCCTGGCCGCTTCCCGCAATCTGGTATTCCTGGAGGATCTCGGCAGCGGCCTCCTTAGTCAACTGGAAACACCTTTTGCACACCGGGAACATTCGGTCCGGGACTGCCTTAAAGCCGGTTCCAGTATCGTAACCTTTTCCGGGGACAAATTGCTTGGAGGGCCGCAGATTGGGGTAATCGCCGGTTCAAAGCAGCTCATAGACAAGATGAAGGGCCACCAGCTTCTGCGGGCCTTACGGGTGGATAAAATGACCCTTGCGGCATTTGACGCAAGCCTCAGGCTCTACCTTTCGGGCAGACGGAGCGATATACCGGTAATCAGGATGATCGAAATGGACAACCGCACACTGCGTAAAAAAGCCCGTGCTTTGTGTCGTATGTTGCAGGGGACTCTGGCAAAGTTGAACGCCCATGACTGCATCCTTTCAGTTGTGGAGACCTGCGACGCGGTGGGAGGAGGCTCTTACCCCACAGACATACTTCCCGGTTTCGGCGTGGCCATAAGCCCAGGTTCCACCGGCGCCGAAACCCTAGCCGCACATCTGAGAGCAGCCCGCATTCCGGTGATTCCGGGCATCCGCGACAACCGGGTGATCCTTCATGTCCGCACCCTGTTACCCGGCGACGAAAAAGCAATCGCCGCCTCATTCGCCGAGGCCAGCAACAAAGGGGGAGCATAAATGGAGTATCCCTTTATATTGGGGACCGCCGGGCATATAGACCACGGCAAAACAGCACTGGTACGGGCCATGACAGGAATAGACTGCGACCGCCTTGAGGAAGAAAAGCGCCGGGGTATCACCATAGAACTGGGCTTTGCCCCATTGACCTTGCCGTGCGGCAAGACGGTGAGCATCATTGATGTTCCCGGACATGAGCGTTTTATACGGCACATGGCAGCAGGAGCCGCGGGTATAGATGCGGCCATGCTGGTAATAGCGGCAAGCGAAGGGGTCATGCCCCAGACACGGGAGCACCTGGATATCCTGGACATCCTGGGAGTCAAATTCGGCCTGGTGGCGCTGACAAAGAAGGATTTGGTTGATGCCGAGACCCTGGAACTTGCCATGGAGGAAGCGGCCGAAGTAAGCCGTGGGACCTGCCTTGAGGGCGCGCCTATGGTTCCTGTCTCGTCGCTAACCGGAGAAGGGGTTCCGCTCATACTGGAGTCAATAGAGAAGATCCTGGATAGCATCCCTCCTCGAAAGGGCTTTGGTGCGTTTTTTCTTCCCATTGACCGGATATTCAGTAAAAAGGGCTTAGGCACGGTGGTAACCGGAACCTCCTATCAGGGGAGCATTGCCGTGGGCGACGAGGTTGCTGTTATGCCCGGCGGCATGCCGGGAAAGGTACGCGGCCTCCAGACCCACGGAGCCGCCATCAGTTCTGTCGCGGCAGGTCAAAGAGCGGCCATCAACCTCTCCGCGGTTTCCCATGAGCACCTGGGGAGAGGAGACGCGGTCTGCACAAAGGGGGCTTTTATCGCCACCGACTGCATGAATACCTGGCTTCGTATACTGCCGTCCGCGCCGAAGGGGGTGAGCCACTGGCAAAGGGTACGGCTCCATGTGGGGACCGCGGATGTTATCGCCAGGGTCTCCCTGCTGAGTATGGAAGGGGGCAAGAAAAGAGCAGCCATCCTACCGGGCAGCGAAGGGCCGGCGCAAATTTTAACCGAATCAAAGATAGTAGTTACTGCCGGCCAGCGCTTTGTGATTCGCTTCTATAGTCCGCTGGTAACTATAGGGGGAGGGCGCATCATGCTGCCCAACGCCGAAGCAGCGAAGGGAAAGCATGAGCGTGCGGCAAAGGCCGCCATAACCGCGGAACTTGCAGGGGACTTTGGTCCGCTTTCGCTGCTTGCGGCCATCCTGCACGATAAAGGCATCCTCAGCGTATCCGGCCTCTTTGCCTTATCCCAGATGGATAAAAGGGTATTCGAAGAGCAGTTGCGTCTGCTGTCCGCTGCTCAGGATACCTACGGACTCTTGGAATTTGGCTCGTCCCGGACGTTCATCTCAATCGAAGCCTTCCACAAGGTGCTTCATTCGCTGCTGCGTCTGCTCAAGGATCTCCATACACGGTATCCTGAACGTGCCGGAATAGACGCGGAGAGCTTGTATGCCTCCCTTGAGGATGTTCATGGAGCGGATAGCATCAGTCTGGGAGATTTCAAAGACCTCTTAGGCCTCATAACCGCAAGAAACGGTATTGCTGCTGTTCCGGTTCAGGGAAAAACCTGTTACAAGGCCGCGGGCTTCAATCCGTCTCTGGATAGAAAACTGATGGACCTGGTGGAGCGTATACGGGAGGAGAGCGAGGCCGCTGTCTTCAATCTGGTGAAACTTGCTGAACTGGAAGAGAGACTAAACGCCGGTACTTCCGCTGCGGTTTCATCATCCTATATGAAGCGGGCGATGAAGTATTTACGGGAAACCGACGGCCTCATGCTCCTCGAAGGGGAGTTGTTGTTTCCTCATAAGACACAAGAACAACTCCTTCAGGTCCTTGCTGCTATGGACGGCGATATCACGGTTGCCTCTTTGCGAGACGCCATCGGCGTGAACAGAAAATACAGCCTGGCCATGCTTGACTTCCTGGATGCCCAAGGATTAACGAAACGAGTCGGGGATGCACGGGTACTGACCTGATAGGGCGGGGTACCAGCTGCCCAGGGGGAATGCAGTCTCCCCCCATAGGATTACGTTAAAACAAAAGAACCGGCGCAGGGCTCCTGCCGCCGGTTCTTCGTCATGCACCTTGCTCTGCGGCTGTGCAGCTTAGAAGGGACGCGCTGCTAGATACTGGTATTCCTTGAGCACCCGCTCGCTCTGCGCCTTGGCTTTGGCAAGCAAGGCCGCGGCTCGGTCCGGGGACGCTGCCTTGAGGCTCTTGAAACGCACTTCCTTGTACATGAAATCCTCCAAACTGCTAGCGGGTTCCTTGGAGTCAAGCTGGAAGGGGTTCTTGTTCTCGTTTTTAAGGCGGGGATCATACCGGTACAAGGGCCAAAGACCGCAGGTAACCGCTCCCTTCTGCTGGTCAAGGCCACGGCTCATATCAATACCGTGGTTGATGCAGTGGGAGTAGGCGATGATGAGAGAAGGCCCGTCATAGCTTTCCGCCTCCCGGAAGGCCTTGATCACCTGGGCTATATTTGCGCCCATAGCGACCTTTGCCACGTACACATAGCCGTAGCTCATGGCCATAGCCCCCAGGTCCTTCTTGGTGATATCCTTACCGCCTGCGGCAAATTTGGCTATGGCCCCTACCGGGGTTGCCTTGGACATCTGTCCGCCCGTATTGGAGTACACCTCGGTATCCATACACAGGACATTCACGTTCCTGCCTGAAGCCAGCACATGGTCGAGGCCGCCATAGCCTATATCATAGCCCCAGCCGTCACCCCCAAGGATCCATACGGACCGTTTGATGAAGTGATCTGCCAGGGAAAGAAGCATGTTCGCGGTGGGACTGGCCTCTTTCCCCAGGGCCTGCTTAAGCTCGTCCACCCTCTTGCGCTGCTCCTCAATGGCCGCATCATCCGCCTGGGTATTGGCAAGGAGGGAGTCAATGAGGCTCGTCTGGAGGCCTTCCTGCTTGGCCCTGAGCGCTACTTCCCGGACATGCTCGGCCAGTTTATCGCTGGTGAGCCGCATCCCCAGACCAAACTCCGCGGCATCCTCGAAGAGGCTGTTGGACCAGGCAGGCCCGCGGCCGTCGGCCCGCTGACAGTAGGGGGTGGTGGGCAGGTTCCCGCCGTAGATAGAGGAACAGCCCGTGGCATTAGCGATGACGGCCCGGTCCCCGAAGAGCTGGGACAGGAGCTTCACATAGGGGGTCTCCCCACAGCCCCCGCAGGCGCCTGAGAATTCAAAGAGGGGGCGCTTGTAGGCCAAGCCCTTGACCGCAGAGAGGTTGAGCTCTTCTGCGGGAACTTCGGGGAGCGTGAGGAAGTAATCCCAGGCAGCGGCTTGTTCGGCATGGTATACCGGGTCATCTGCATAGGACTTCCAGGAAAGGGCCTGGGGCTTGGAAGCGTCTTTGGACTTGGGGCACACATTGATACAGACCCCGCATTCCATGCAGTCCTCAGCAGAGATGAGCAAACAGGTCTTCTTGCCCTCCACCGCCTTGGGCTTTATCGCCGCGGTCTTAAAGCCCTGGGGAGCCGCCTGTGCTTGGGCATCGGTGAGGTTCTTCATGCGGATACAGGCATGGGAACAAACCGCCGCACAGTTACCGCATTGGATACAGGCCTCGGGATTCCACGAGGGGACCCGCTCGGCTACTGCCCGCTTCTCGTACTGGGTTGTGGCCGTAGGGAAGGTGCCGTCTTCGGGGATCTTGCTTACCGGCAGCTTATCCCCCTCCTGGATGGATACCGCGCCTAAGGTTTCCCGTATCCAGGGGTCTTGAGCCGCGGCAAAGGGCTTTTTCATGTGGAGCTTGCTGTCTGCTACGGCAGGGTATCGAACCTCTTCTACCGCAGAGAGGGCCGCATCCACAGTGGCGAAGTTTTTCTGCACCACATCAGCCCCTTTCTTACCATAGGACTTCTCGATGAAGTGCTTCATTTCCTCCACTGCCAGGGCATCGGGCAAGACACCGGAGATTTTGAAGTAGGCGGCCTGCATGACCGTGTTGATCCGGTTCCCCATGCCGGTCTTGCGGGCTATCTCCACGGCGTTGATCACGTAGAAGCGCAGCTTCTTGTCTATGATGCGCCGCTGGGCTTCCACGGGCAGTTCCTGCCAGACCTCCGCGGCACTGTAAGGGCTGTTGAGGAGGAAGGTCCCGCCCTCCTTGGCGTTGGCCAGCATGTCCAGGGTCTCCATATAGGAGAACTTGTGGCAGGCAAGGAAGTCCGCCTTGGTGATGAGATAGGGCCTGCGTATGGGCTTTGAGCCGAAGCGCAGGTGGCTTATGGTAAAGCCCCCGGATTTCTTGGAGTCATAGGAGAAATAGGCCTGGGCAAACAAGTCCGGCTTGGTATCCCCGATGATCTTGATGGAGTTTTTGTTGGCCCCTACGGTACCGTCGGATCCCAGGCCGTAGAACATGGCTTCATTCATGCCCTCTTCAGGAATCACCAGATGCTCGTCGTAGTCAAGGCTCTTGCCCTGGACATCATCCCGGATACCCACGGTAAAGCGGTCGATCCGCGTAGAAGAGAGATTGTCAAAGACCGCCTTGACCATGCCGGGGGTAAATTCTTTGGACCCCAGGCCGTAGCGGCCGCCGAGGATGAGGGGGAACCGTAATTGCCAGGGCGCTTTCCCCGCTTGGGTTACGATGCCGCAGGCAGAGACCACATCCTGATAGAGGGGTTCCCCCAGGGAACCGGGCTCCTTGGTGCGGTCAAGCACGGCAATGGCCTTAACCGAAGGCGGCAGGGCCGAAACAAAGGCCGAAGCATCAAAGGGCCGAAAGAGGCGGACCTTGAGCAGGCCGACCTTTTCACCCCGGGCGGCCAGGTATTCCACGGTCTCTTCGCAGGTCTCTGCGCCGGAGCCCATGATGACCAGGACCTTCTGTGCATCCTGGGCGCCAAAATAATCGAATAGGTGATAGGAGCGGCCCGTAAGGGTGGCGTACTTATCCATCTCTGCCTGGACTATGGCAGGGACCTTATCGTAATAGCTATTCACCCCCTCGCGGCCCTGGAAATAGGTGTCGGGATTCTGGGCGGTTCCCCGGATGCGGGGCTTTTCCGGGCTAAGCCCCCGCGCCCGGTGCGCCCGGACCAGCTGGTCGTCGATCATGGCACGCATGACGGCATAGGAGACTTCCTCGATTTTCTGCTGCTCATGACTGGTGCGAAAGCCGTCGAAGAAGTGCAGGAAGGGCACGCGGGAGCGCAGGGTAGCCGCATGGGCAATGACCGCCAGGTCCATCACCTCCTGCACGCTGTTGGAGGCAAGCATGGCCCAGCCGGTCTGCCTGCAGGCCATCACATCCTGGTGATCCCCGAAGATCGACAAGGAGCTGGTCGCCAGGGCACGGGCAGCGATGTGAAATACCGTGGAACTCAGTTCCCCGGCGATCTTGTACATATTCGGAATCATTAAGAGAAGGCCTTGGGAGGCGGTGAAGGTGGTGGACAGCGCGCCCGTGGTCAAGGCCCCGTGTACGGCCCCGGCAGCGCCGGCTTCGGACTGCATTTCAACCACTTGGGGGATGGTGCCCCACAGATTTCTCCGGCCCTGGGCAGAAAATTCATCCGAAAGTTCCCCCATAGGGCTGGAGGGGGTAATCGGGTAAATCGCAATTACTTCACTAAGTGCATGGGCCACATGGGCTGCGGCGGTATTACCGTCAATCATAACCATATTTTTATCAGACATTATTGTTCCTCATTGGTAGGGTTGTCCTCATTTTAAGTTTCTTGGGGGATTTATGCAAGGGATGCCCATAGCAGGGATCCCTGGGGCCCGGCCTCCTTTGTAATGCCCTGCGTGCTATTGCCTTACCGGTATGACGATCCTGAAATCATGGGAGAACAGCTTACCTATATGGAGCTGCTGTACGATTACCCTGCGGCAAGGCCCTCAGAACAAGAGAAACGGCAGCAGCTCCTGAGAGCGATGTTTGCCGAGATAGGTGATAATTCGGTAATTGGAGCGGGAAGCGTTGTTACGAACAGTATACCTGCCAATAGGGTTGCTCTAGGCGTTCCTTGCCGGGTTATTCGTGAGATTGGCGAGAAAGACAAGCGGTACTATTTCAAGGATAAAGAACTGGATGTATGGGACTAAACCCCCGAAGGGGGCTTAAAGCCCCTGACCGGCAGCGGTAGTAAGGAAGCGAAGCGCCCCTTACCTTTAGATGGTCGGAAACCAGGATACATAGCCGGGCTTTTGGGGGGAACACAAACCGATAGGAGCCGGTTGAACCAGGGGCTGCGGGCGTTTTCAACATGAACAACATGGAGAGGGAACAGTATCCGCCGCAGATGCCGGTGAGTCTGCTGTGGTACTGTGGTATGCAGCCGGGCGGATGTGCAGGGGGTGATAGCAGCTGCGACGTATACAGACGGGGCGGTGAGGTACCATAAGGCGGAAACGGTAAGCGCGGACAGCGGCTATTTCAGTAAGGAAGCGGTGAAAGAGAAAGCGGGGTGGCCGGTGAAGCGTATGGAGGGGAAGAAGCTGTACAACGTGCGTTCGGCGGCGGAATCAAACCGGCGGCCGGCGGCGGTTTTAAGGCCTCTATAGAAGGCAGCGGTGCTAAGGAAGCAAAGCGGCCGCAACGGTATGGCTGGCCTTGCTCACTCTCTAGATAGCCTTGCAAAACGTTGCCTGCTCAAGATTTCCCGTTGCTAGGCCAGCGCTTCCCGTTGCCAGGCCGGCGTTTCCCGTTGCTAAGCCAGCGCTTCCCGTTGTTAGGCTAACACTTCCCGTTGCCAGGCCGGCGCTTCCCGTTGCCAGGCTAACGCTTCCCGTTGCCAGGCCGGCGCTTCCCGTTGTTAGGCCAGCGCTTCCCGTTGTTAGGCCAGCGCTTCCCGTTGCCAGGCCGGTGCTTCCCGTTGTTAGGCCAGCGCTTCCCGTTGCCAGGCCGGCGCTTGTCTCCCGGTTACGCTATGGGGTGCCGCAGGCCCCCGGAAGCCTGTGGGAACCTTCCCCGGCAATGCCAGGCAATCCCCTGCTTACACCATACCCCGCTTCCCTTCCCAAGAGGGTTCTTGTCCGCTCCTTTGTGGAGGCCACTGGTTCCCTCCCTCGTCTCCCGGCCATCGGATGCTGCTGCCCTTATGCTCCCAAACATACGTCTTAGAACCTTTACTCGCTTCCTTCCCGGATAAGCCCTTCTGCAGCTTCCAGGGATATCCCCTGTTCCCGGGCTATCCGGGCCCTATCTTCATATTCGATCTTGGAGCGCAGGGGTTTCCCTTCAAAGAACACGGTCTTCCGCCGGGCTTGGCCAAAGGCGCCCTCTACCAAAGCCTCCTCGCGCTCCAGAGAGAGCCGCCGGACTAGAGTCTCCCGGAAGCCTATGGTGGCAGAACCGTGGAACAGGGTCCGGCGCAGGGCGTCCAGCTTTGCAGGGGAGCTGAGGACCGAAACAAGCGTGCCGGGACGGGATTTCTTCATCACACAGGGGCTGTAGCTTACATCCAGGGCCCCTGCTTCAAAAAGCCGCTCCATGAGGAAGCCCAGGGCTTCCCCGGACATGTCGTCGATGTTCGCTTCGATCAAAACCAGGTCCTCGCTCTTCCAGGGCGGCCTTCCGGCAGCCTGGGGAGGCGCTTCCTCCCGTAAGGAAAGCCGCAGCACATTGGGCTTGTCCAGCTTCCGGGTCCCTATGCCGTAGCCGGTCCTTATCTCGGTAAACCGCCGCTCCTGTACCGCTTCGTTCACTGAGGCCGCCAGGATCGCCGCTCCCGTGGGGGTGGTCATTTCCACCTTAAACCCCCCGGTCTTTACGGGCAGGCCCTGCACCAGGATCAAGGTCGCAGGCGCGGGCACCGGCAAAGTCCCATGAGCGCAGGTAACCCTGCCGCCCCCAAGCTCAATCTCCCCACAGGTGATCCAATCCGGCTTAAGCATATCCAAACCTATGGCCGCCCCTACAATATCAATGATGGAATCCAGGGCCCCTACCTCGTGGAAACTCACCTCATCTACCGTACAGCCGTGGACCCGGGCCTCTGCTTCGGCTATCCGCGTAAAAATAGCCAGGGCCCGCTTCCTGGCCCCCTCAGGGATCCGGGAACAGGCGATGAGCTGCCGGATATCCTTCCAGGACCGGTGTTCTTCATGATGGCGCTCATGCTGCTCCTGGGGACCTATCTCCACCACCCCATGAGTACCGCTTATCCCCCCTCGCTGGTCCCGGTGAAAGTGAAGCTGCCACCCGGCTAGTCCCAGCTTACCCAGTTCCTGGCGCAGCGCCTCAGGGTCTATTCCCAGGTCCACTAAGGCCCCCAAGGTCATATCTCCAGAAATACCGGCAAAACAATCAAAATGCAGCGTTCGCATCCTCTGCCTCCCCCCTCAGCCCTGGGGGTGCTGAAAAACCCGGTTCATATTACCCATGGCATAGCCCTCCAATTCAAAGGCCACGTATAAAAACCCGTATGATTTGATGGCCTTTGCAAGGGCATCCAGCACTTCCTCATCAAAGAAGCGGCGCCGTTCTTCAGGAGCCACTTCAATGCGGGCTATCTGGCCGTGGCAGCGAACCCGAAACTGCCGGAAGCCCCAAGTTCTCAAGGTATCCTCCGCGTGTTCAATCCTGGCTAATTTCACCGGGTCTATCCGTTCCCCATAGGGTATGCGGGAAGCAAGGCAGGCAAAAGCCGGTTTATCCCAGGTGGGCAGCGCAAAGCGCCGGGACAGCGCCCGAATGTCCGCCTTGGTGAGTCCTGCCTCCCGCAAGGGGCTTTGGATATGGAGTTCTTCCAGGGCGTGCAAGCCCGGACGGTAATCCCCCAAGTCATCCAGGTTTGAACCGTCCCATACCGTGGAGATCCCCCGTGCTGCTGCGGCAGCACGGATGGACCCGAATTCCAGCTTCTTACAAAAATAGCAGCGTTCTTTGGGGTTAGCCGCCACTTCATCGGGGATCTCGGATTCTTCAATCAGTACATGCTCAATACCGAGCTGCCCGGCGATTGCCTGGGCCCCCTGGATTTCGCTTTTGGGAAGCATGGGGGAAACAATGGTTATGGCTATTGCCCTGGGGCCCAGGGCGCTTACCGCGGCATGGCAGAGGAAGGAACTATCCACACCCCCGGAAAACGCCACTGCCCCGCTGCCGGCAGCGCTCAGTATCTGTAAGAGGCGCTGGTAGTGCTCCTCCCGCTTTGTTTCTTCGTTTGCGCTCAACATAACAATACTCCCTTTGGCTTATACGATCTTTGAGGGTCCCGGAACAATCCCATGCAGCCGTTCCTTAAAAAGCTCCACCGCCTTATCGGTCATCTTCGCCAAGGGGACTTGTTCAAGGCCGGCAAGATAGAAATGATCCTGCTGAAGGGGCAGGAGGATCCGTTGCGCGGGGGATTTAAGGATAGCCTCAGCCATAGCCGCGGTAATTTCTCCCATCATACTGTTGATGATAACAATGCCAATGGGGCCTAGGATGAAGTCCCCTTGGGATGCGCAGACCCGGATGGCGTTTTCCCCGGTGGCGCCCCGGTGAGCGCCGGCCTTCATCATCCGCTCGGTAGCGACTGCATTAGTACCCAGGGCGGCGATATCTATATGGTCTCCCAACTCCTTCAATCGTGCAATGAGCTGCACCCCGATACCGCCGCCCATACCGTCAATAATAATAACCTTATGTTTCATAGCATTTCCCCCTAGGGAAAGGTACACCCACACCCCAAACAAACACAAGCCCCTAAGGGGGCTTAACGCCCCTGACTGGCACTGGAGGTAAGGGATCGAAGCGCCCCTTGCCTCCAGACGAGGGATGAGCAGGACGCACTTCCGGGGGGCGTGGGGGGCCTTTCGTCATTGCCAGGCGCGTAGCGAACCCGTCATTACGAGGGGCGAAGCGAACCCGTCATTGCCAGGAGCGCAGCGAACTCGTCATTACGAGGGGCG
>JAITEL010000131.1 GCA_031282065.1 Treponema sp. | reverse complement strand
AGTCCCAGTTCCTTGAACAGCCGATCCTTGAGGCCCGCGGAGAAGCCCAGGTCGTTGTTGGTATAGAGCGGATTGATGGCATCCTGGAATTCCTTGAGGTTTACCTCGGCGATGGTGACGCCCTTATCCGTCATCTGCTGGTAATAGGTGGCTTCTTCGGACGCGATGATCTGGCCGTACTTCTTGGCGGTTTCCCGAATGGTGTCAAGGAAGAACTTCCGGTCCGCTTCGGGCATGGAATTGAGGAGCTTTGAGGAGCAAACAAAGGACGACTGGAGCATATAGTGCTTGGTCAGGGCCAGGTACTTGGCGACTTCATAGATGGCCGAACCGTAAGCGGTGGCAACCTGGACTTCGCAGCCGTCCAGGGTTTTCTGCTGGATGCCGGGAAGCACTTCGCCCCAGGGGATGCCGATGTTGGCGAAACCCAGGTACTTGGCCAGGGCGTTGCCGATGTTGTTGCCGAAACCGCGGATCCGCAGGCCCTTGAGTCCGGCGACATTGGTAACCGGGGTAAGGGTATAGAAGCTGCGGAAGCCGTTGTACATATCCGCCACAAAGGTGATTCCCTGAGCTTCAAGTTTGGCCTGCCACTCTTTGAAGATAGGAGTGTCGGGCAGTTTCTGCAAAGCCGCGGTATCCGTCAGCACATAAGGGGCCATAAGGATATTGAGATCCGGGATGTTGAACTGGCTGGCCAGCCTGCCGGGATCGGAAGGTACCACCAGGGGTACTCCGGTTTTCGCCTGGGTTACCAGGTTATCCGTATCGCCGGAAAGGGCGCCGTTTACCTGGACATCCGCCTCAAAGCGCCCGCTGGCATTCAGCTTGTCCGCTACTTCCTGCATCATGCGGCTTTGGCCGGTGGTGGCCGCTTCGGTTCCTGCAAAGATCACCTTGATCTTCGCGGCCTGCGCTGCGCCACCTGATGGCTGACCGCCACCGCTCTGATCCTGCTTCCCGCCACCTGCGAATACACTGCCTACCGCAAGGGTGAGTCCTAAAGCCGCACATACTGCGTACTTTACCATTTTCATACGTTCCTCCGTATTTATTGAACAACTGTTCATTTTGTAAGCATTCTATCACACCCTTAGAAGGGTGTCAAATATAATTTTAGATTCGGTAATTTGGGATAAAACAGGAGACAGCGCACCCTACGCATCAAAAAGCGGGGCTTGTAAGGTCGGGCCCTCAGGATCCGATAGCAGGGACCTGAGACGCTGGGGGTTTTCGGGCCTATCCAGGAAGGCCCCTTTCAGAGTGATAAAGTAACGGGCCCGCTTGAGGATGACCCCAAGACCGCGGAGGCTCTCAAAGGAAAGGGACCGGGAACGCCTCGCCTCAATGATACGCCGGCCCGCAGCCGCTCCAATCCCAGGAACCCTGAGCAGGGCCTCATAATCCGCGGAGGAAAGGTCCAGGGGGAATAGGCCCAGGTGTCGGATGGCCCAGGCTGTTTTGGGATCGAGCTGCGTATCAAGATAGGGCGTAGCGGGATCCAGGATTTCCTCCGTCCTGAAATGATAGAACCGCAGCAGCCAATCCGCCTGGTAGAGTCGGTGTTCCCTGATAAAGGGAGGCCCGGGAATATCCGGCAGCCGCGGGTCCGGGATACCTGCCCGGCCGGGAACTCCTACCGGGATGTAGGCTGAATAGTACACCCGGCGAAGGCCAAATCTCCGGTAGAGGGACGCTGCTAAGGCCAGGACCTGCCTGTCATCCTCGGAAGTGGCGCCGACGATAAGTTGGGTACTTTGGCCTGCCGGGGCAAAGGCCGGCGTTGCCTTGATCCGTTTCCGGTCTTCCGTGTATTGAGCGCCTAGGTGTAACACATCCTGCATGGCCTGGAAAATCACCCTGCCTGATTTCTGGGGAGCCAGGGTTTGGAGGCTCTGGTCGGTGGGTAATTCGATATTGGCACTCAAGCGGTCTGCCCAACGTCCGGCTTCACGGATCAGGGCCTGTCCGACCCCGGGGATGAGTTTCAGGTGAATATAGCCGCCATACCCCGCTTCGGTCCGCAGTTTCTTTGCCGTAGCAATGAGCCGTTCCATGACGATATCAGGATCGGCGAAAATCCCCGAGGAAAGAAAAAGCCCTTCCGCATACTTGCCCCGGTATAATGCGCAGGTCAGGCCTATCAGTTCATCCGTGGTAAAGGAGGCCCGCTTCGTATCGGCGGAGACCCGGTGCACGCAGTACGCGCAGTCAAAACGGCATACATTGGAATAGAGTACCTTGAAGAGCCTGATGCAGCGGCCATCTCCGGTTAAGCATACCCCAATGGGATTCCTGAGCCCAGAAGCGCTGGAACCGGCCTTACCCTGCCTGCTTCCCCGTGTCGGGCCGCTCCCGCAGGATGCGTCATATTTTGCCGCTCCTGCGAGAATGGAGAGCTTTTCTTCCACGTCCATAACCGTACTCTACACCCCATTGCGTATGAGCGATAAGAGGAGCCGCCCTTGTTAAGGAAAGCGCATAGGGCATTAAAAAAGAAGAAGGGGGAAACCCGGTCCCCCCTTCTTCTTTATCTCCGCTTTACCGATGACCCAGCCCCTATGAGGATGTGCCGTAGGTAATAATGATCCCCTGAAACACCAGGGGAACCGTGCCTGCGTTCTTAATACTGTGGGAAGCGCCATGTCCGGTAATCACCACATCCCCGGGTTTAACCTCAGTTTCCGTACCCTCGTCGTTGACCACCCCGGTCCCTGCCAGGATCCAAAAGTATTCGGTCTCCCCATCATGCCGGTGAAGCCCTATAGAAGCCCCTGGTTCGAGACTGAGTTCCGCCAAGAGCCGGACATGCTGCTGGGTGCTTTCATCGACCAAATGAGTCAGCTTAACGGTACCGCTTCCCCCGCGCATGGCTTCTTTGTATTCCACCGGCATAGCACTTCTCTGGATGATCATAGCTCCTCCTTAGGATAGGGTACCAAGAGCCGGTTAAGGCGCTTCACAAAGTCCGCGGGATTCTTGAGCTTTACCCCCTCAACCAGCAGCGCCTGATCCAGCAGGACCCCTGCAATATCGGCAATCCGCTGTTCATCCTCGGTGTTTTTGAGGGACGCTACTATGGGGTGCTCCCCGTTGATCTCCAGAATAGGCTTGATGTCCGGCATTTCGGTCTGCCCCATGGCCTTGAGCATCGCGGCCATCTGGATTGAAGGATCATGTTCATCCGCTACAATACAGGAAGGCGAATCATGCAGGCGGCGGGAGAGCTTCACCTCTTTGACCCGGTCTCCCAGGGCCTTTTTGAGCTTCTCTATCACCGGCTTGCTCTCTTTCTCCGCCTGTTTATCCTGTTTCTCTCCCAGTTCTTCGTCCGCACCGGAACGATTCACGGCCTTGAGTTCCCATTCCTTGTACTTACCCAGCGTAGGAATGACAATGTCGTCGATCTCATCGTCCATAATGAGTACCTCAATACCTTTGGCCGTATAGGCTTCCAACAGGGGAGATGCCTTGAGGGTCTTTTCATCCCCTCCGGTAATGTAGTAGAGGTACTTTTGCTCTGATTTCATCCGGGACGCATAGTCTGCAAAACTCGTCCACCCTGCTACGGTGGTACTCTTAAACCGGACCAGTTCAAACAGAGCATCCCGGTTGGCAAAATCCTGGTACAGCCCTTCCTTGAGGGGACGGTTAAACTGGGAAATAAAGGTCTCCCATTTCTCCTGGTGATTATCTGCCAGGGCCTTGAACTCGCCGAGGAGCTTCTTGACCGAGGCATTTTTGATGTTAAGGAGTATCTTGTTCTGCTGCAAAATCTCCCGGCTCACGTTAAGGGGGAGATCCTCCGAATCAATGATCCCCCGGACAAACCGAAGCCAGGGGGGCATGAGTTCCTTATCATCGTCGGTAATGAAGACCCGCTTCACATAGAGCTTTACCCCCGGCTTATAGTCCACCTGGTACATGTCAAAGGGGGCTTTTTTCGGAACGTAAAAGAGAGTGGTATATTCCAGCGTTCCCTCGGCCTTGGTGTGTATATAAAACAGGGGCTCCTCGGTATCGTGGCTCAGCTGCTTATAAAATTCCGTGTAATCTGATTCTTGGAGTTCTGATTTTGCCCGCCGCCAAAGGGCAGTACCGGAATTGATCCGCTCGGTTTTGGTCTTGGAAGCCTTTTCCTTGCCTTTATCATCGTACTCTTTCTCGTCATAGGTCAGATAGATGGGAAAGGCCACATGGTTGGAATAGCGCTTGATGATATCTTCGATAGACCAGCGGTTTGTATATTCGGTTCCGTCTTCATTGAGGTGCAGGATGACGTGGGTCCCCTGGGGAGTACCCAAGGCTTCCGGGGGGGCGCTTTCTATAGTGTAGCCCGCCTTGCCATCGCTGGTCCATTTCCAGACTTCCCCTTCACCGGCCTTACGGCTTATCACCTCAATGGTTTCGGCAACCATGAAGGCCGAATAAAATCCCACCCCGAATTGACCGATGAGATTGGTATCTTTCTTTACGTCTTCGGTAAGTTTTTCCAGAAACGCCTTTGTTCCCGACCGGGCTATGGTTCCCAAGGACTCAATGAGGTCCGATTCATTCATCCCGATCCCGTTATCCCCGATGCTAAGGGTCTTTGCCTCCTTATTAAAGGAAATATCGATCCGGGGCTCAAAGCTGATACCTTTGTACGCGTCGTCTGCCACGGTGAGGTATTTCAGCTTATCCAGGGCATCGGAGGCGTTGGATACCAGCTCCCGGAGGAAAATTTCCCGATTGGAATAGAGGGAATGGATAATAAGGTGCAAGAGCTGACTTACTTCGGTTTGAAACTGGTGTTGTGCCATGATGAGGCTCCTTTTAGATACATGATATTAACCTGCTTACCGGTTAGTGCTATGGTATAAGCGGTTTGAAGCAAAACTATCTGGTATGTAAGATACTAAAAGACTTTTACTTGGGGCAAGGGGAATGAAACACCGCCTCCAGACTGAGCCCCTGCAAGAGGCGGTACCAACTCACCGTTTTAATAGACGGCCGCTCCACACAGAGGCGCTCTTTATTCCGCTTCCTCCACCGGTTCTTCCGGGGCTTCTTCACTGGTTTCCTCCAGCCCTGCTTCTGGATCTTCGAGTATGGAGAGAAGCTCTACCTCGAAGATCAGGGTCGCATAGGGAGGAATTACCGAACCTGCCCCTTGTTCACCATAGGCTAATTTCGAAGGGACATACAAGCGATAGAAAGCGCCTTCACTCATCAGTTGGATCCCTTCGGTCCAGCCGGGAATAACCGCATCCAAAGGGAATTCCGCAGGTTCCCCCCGGGAATAGGAGCTATCGAAGACCGTACCGTCGGTCAAGGTGCCCTTATAGTTCACCCGTACCATATCGCTTCCCTCAGGTTTTTGACCGCTTCCCTCAGTGATGACCTCATACTGAAGCCCGCTGGAGGTGAGGAGGATCCCCGGCTTCTTGCTGTTTTGCTCCAGAAAGGCCGCTTCTTTTTGCCGGTTTTCTTCAGCCCGCTTTGCCATAGCCGCCATAAAAGCGGTTTGCACCTTGAGCACCGCATCGTCCATGGTAAAGCGCGTCTCTCGGTCTTCCATGCTTTCTTTAAGCCCTCGGACAAAGGCGTTGTAATTGAAGACTAAGCCCGTTTGTTTTAAGTCCGAACCAATAACCATCCCAAAGGCATAACTGGTATCCAGCTCTTCTGATACCTGGCTTGACACTTCGGGTACGCCCTCTGCATAGACCCCCCCGGCCAGAACCCCTACTAAGAACGAAATCCCTAGGATTTTTTTCATCATGCTACTTTCCTTATAATATGTATCGTGTGAGGAGGCAGATTCCGCAGTAAGTACTACGCCTTCTTCAACGGATCCTCTGTTGTCCCTCACGCCCTATTGGGCTATACCAGTTCCGGTTGCCCTGTTTTTTCCCTAAGGAATTCCTTTGCGACACGAGGGACTCGAACCCCCTACCTGCTGCTTAGAAGGCAGCTGCTCTATCCAGGTGAGCTAGTGTCGCATGAAACCCAGGAACAGGGTTCAATAAACTTCTTTAAACATAGCATAAGTGAGGGAATTAGGAAAGTCCTCGCATTGCCTCAAAATGCATCTAGTCCAAATCAGACTCCTCAGGGCCGCCCGTGATCCTTCCCCGATACGTGTCAATAGGGCCACAAACGCCTTCTCCATAGGGGTAAGATGATCCCGGTTCAGTCTGGCCGTCCCGGTCGCAGGGTCAAGGATATTCCCCTTGTCTTGCTTTTCCAACCGCTGAGAGCGTGGTAATGCCCTCAAACATCTCCCGTCTTGCTTCCTAGCCTCGAATGGCTATTGATACAGACCGCCTTTTTGGCAGGAATGGAGCGCATACAAAACTCCTGGTAAGGCGGGTATTGAACTTTAGGATAAGCGTCTTAATCAATAGGTCAGCGGCCTTAATCATAGGGCATCTCTGGAAACTAAGGTTTTGAAGTATTTCTTTACCGTTTTTATTGTATAGTCCCATGAAACATTGATTTTATCAAAAATGTTATAGGATGGGAGTTGGTAATCCCTACCCCATTGCCCCGGCCAGCCCCTTTCAGGGCTGCAAAAATGTGGCGGAGTTTTGACATGGGAATGGAGCACAGCGAGACCATAGCCAGCCGGAACACCGAGGGCCTTTAGGCCCGAAGCGCTAACAGGCCTGTTGAGACTGTCGGGAAAGTATTCAAAAGACAACAATTATGGTATACTTCATCCATCATGCCACGCTATAAATACTTTGATAAATCTCAAGGACTGTTCCTTACCGTTTCTCTCGACC
>JAITEL010000086.1 GCA_031282065.1 Treponema sp. | reverse complement strand
GGATAAAAGCGGAGCCTCTTTGTAGAGGCAGTCGGTAACGGTGGCTTGCAACGCCCGCCTTTCAGGCGCGCCGGTATTGTGGCCCTTGCTAGGGCCAATAACAAACCACCACTTGAAGTGGTGGTCATGATTGCGAGGAACGAAGTGACGTGGCAATCCAGTGCTTACGTCATATTTTCCGACGTATTTCCCGTCTTCGTGGCATAAGGTCGGCTCTGGATTGCTTCGCTTCGCTCGCAATGACGGTATTGTTCATTCGTATCATTTACGGACTTTTTCTTACGTGTCGAACTCACCTTAGCTAAGCCAAGGGGCTTGTCCTAGCTTAAGCCTTAGGGCAGGACAAGGCGAAAGCCGGTGCGCTGGCTCGAAGACCTTGGCCCAATACCGTCCCGGACGGCTGAAAGCAGCGTACCCTCGGAATCGGACCAGCTGCCGCCACGCAGGACCCGCAGGGTGCCTGAAACCGGGCCGACGGGGTCCTTCTGAGAGGCGCTGCTATAGGTCCCTCCCCAATCCCAGCACCACTCCTTCACGTTCCCGTGCATATCGTACAAGCCCCAGGCATTCGCCGCTCCGCTGCCCACATTCCAGGTATTCTTCCCGTCATACTTCGCCTGGCTCGCGGTGATGGTGTTCCCCGTGCTGAAGGGCGTGGTGGTCCCCGCCCGGCACGCATACTCCCACTCCGCCTCGGTGGGCAGCCGGTACCCGTTGGCGCTCCGGTTCCAGCTTACCCTGTCCCCGTTCACCGTGTACGCCGGGCTTAGGCCTTCTTTCTCGCTGCGCTTGTTGCAGTACGCTATGGCATCGTACCAGCTTACGCTTTCCACCGGCAGGTTTTCCCCCTTAAACTCGCTCGGGTTGCTCCCCATCACCGCCTTCCATTCCCTCTGGCTTAGCTCATACCTGCTCATGGAGAAGCTGCTCACCGTTACCGGATGCTGCGGCCCTGAGCCGGGCCACCCTCCCCCGGCAGGGCTCCCCATCGTAAAGGTCCCGGCAGGGATACGCACGAAGCCCTCCGGGAGGGGGCGCTCCGGCCTTGCCGCAGGCGGCGCTGCGCGGTAGCTGAAGCTCACCCGGGCCTTCTGTCCGCCCTCCACCGCCACACTCCGCTCTTCGGTCTTCCCGTCCCCGTAGCGCATCCTCAGCCGGTAGTTCCCCGCTTCAAGTCCGCTCACCGGCAGGGTTCCCGCTCCGCTAAAGGCCACGTCCCGGTTAAGGCCCCCGCCCTGGATGTTCAGCGTCCCCGCCGCGGCCACGGCTATCTCCAGGTCCCCTGGCGCAGCCCGTATCTGCCCGAACTGCGGACCTGCCGCGGCTTGCGGCGCACCGGGGCCCCTCCCCAGGTAGGCCGTGCCGAAGTATTGCAGGTACACCGCCGGTACCTGTTCCCTCCCGCTCACCCGGCTCACCTCCGCTCCGGTCCGCTTGAACACCTCGCTTACCTCCAGACCGGGACTCTTCAACTGCTTCAGCAACTCCGCCGTAAAGGTCCCGTTCCGCCCGTTCCCGTCTGAGGCCGTCTTCCCGGCTCCCGTGGCGTACATGACGATGCTCCCCACCGGCTGCCTCCCCACCACCGCAAGCCCTTTGTCCGCGCTCTTGCTCCACCCGTAGGGCGTGTTCCGGCAGGCATCCAAGACCACGATGTTCAGCTCGTTCCCCGCCTCCTCCAGCTGATCCAGCACCTGCTGGGCGTGCAGCGCCTCATAGGGCAGGTCCGCCTCGCTCTTCAAATCCGCATTCACCGGCACCAGGTAGTTATCCCCCCGGTACTGCAGGCCGTGCCCGGAATAGTAGAAGAAGCCGTAACTGCCGCTGTGCTGCCCCAGTTGCCGGGCGAGGTTTCTCACGCCGTCCCGCATCTGCCGCAGGCTCCCGTTCAGTACCAGCTCCACCCGGAAGCCCAGGCCCTCCAGGGCCGCCTTCATGTCTGCGGCATCGTTCGGCGTGTTCCGCAGGGGGGCCTGTGAGGTATAGGCCGCATTGCCGATAACCAGGGCGTACTTCTCTTGGGCAGCCAGGAAGCAGGGCAGCAGCAAGAGGAAGAGGGCCGCTGCCCAGGGGCTTACATGGTTTGTTCTCATACTTGTCTCCTTTTGTGTATGGTGATAGTCCTCTATACTAAGGGCAAGGCGTTTTTTGTATAAGGGGGGCCGAAAGGCCCCCCAAGCCCCCCGGAAGTGCATCGTGACCGGCGCACCCTGGAGGCAAGGGGCGCTTCGCTTCCTTATCACCACTGCCAGTTATGGGCTTTAAACCCGCTGGCGGGCTGGCGGGGAGAGGGAGGAGATCAGGACACCGCCGAGAATTAAGCCGCCCCCGAACAGCGCCGCAGAAGAAGGCTGCTCCCCCGTTACCAGCAGCACCCAAAGCGGATTAAGTACCGGTTCAATCACCGCCGTAAGCATGGCCTGTATGGCGCTGACCCGTTTGATGCCATAGGCATACAGCAGGGAAGCACAGCCTATTTGAAGGGTTCCCATAAAAAGCATAGCCCCCATGCTCCCGCGGCTCAGGACCGGGGGATAGAGGAACGCAAAAGGTACGGCAAAGCCCGCACAGAGGATGTGGGACAGGAGCATGGCATCCGCGGGGTTTCCTTCTTTCTGCATCCTCATACATACGGAAGTGGTCCCGAAGAACACCCCCGACAGAAGCGCCAGGCAGTCCCCGCTTAAGGTCCCGCCTCCTAAGCTGTCCTTAAAAAACACGACAAGCCCTACAATGACCAGGCCCAGGCCGCCCCAGTGTTTCCAAGAGAGCTTCTCCTTGATGAGTACCCAGCCCAGGATCGCCGCCCATAAGGGGGCGCTGTACTGTAAGAGAATCGCGTTAGCCGAGGTCGTGAGTTTATTGGCAACCACAAAGGTGATCATGGTAGCGGCATAGGCCAGCCCCGCGGCGAAAACCGGCAGGGGCTTGCTGGCCCTGCCCTTTCTCCGCATAAAAAGGAGTCTCATGCCCCACAAGAACAGGGCGGCGATACCACTGCGGGCCCCTGCAATGAGTACCGGATGCCAGGGTACCAGTTTGATGCAGAGCCCTGAAGTGCTCCAGAGTATAGCACAGAGAAAAATAGCCCCCTGCCCAAAGGTCTGGGGACTTCCGGTGCGGATGTATTTCATGCCCTCCATCATACCGAAAGGGCTATCCCCATCCAAGGTCTCTTCCTTGATCGCCAGTAGCCCCTTCCTGAAAACCCCGGCACCTTCCCTTCGCCGCATTACTAGACACCGGGGGTTCTGCGGTATAGGGTAAAGTATGTGTGGAATTACTGGATACATTGGCTACCGGCAGGCTCGGCCGGTGCTCTTGGAGGCCCTCAAAAAGCTGGAATACCGGGGCTATGATTCTGCGGGTATTGCGGTGCTCCATGAGGACGCCTTAGTGGTACGGAAGATGAAAGGGCACCTCAAGGTCCTGGAAGAACGGCTGGCTGCCGAGAGCATAGCAGGCTCCCTGGGAATTGGCCATACCCGCTGGGCAACCCACGGGGAGCCCTCGGATATCAATTCCCACCCTCATACGGATGTTTCCGGGCGCATCGCCATAGTCCATAACGGTATTATCGAAAACTACGCTCAGCTCAAGGCCTGGCTCCAGGCCCGGGGCGGGGTCTTCAAGAGCGATACCGACACGGAAGTGGTGGCCCATCTTATCAATTATTATTATCAGAGCGGCCAAAAAGCCGCTTCCGGCCCTGGGGACATCCTCTTACAGGCGGTGCAGCAAGCTCTGACCCGGCTTGCCGGTTCCTACGCCCTGGGGGTGATTGCCGGTGATTTTCCCGACCGGCTCATTGCAGCCCGGAAAGACAGCCCCCTTATTGTGGGACTGGGAACAGGAGAGCAGTTCATTGCCTCGGATGTTCCTGCCCTGCTCGCCTATACCCGGGAGGTGTATTTCCTTGAAGAAGGGGAAGTGGCGGTGCTGTACCGGGACCATGTGGATCTGTTTACCGGACAAGGGGAGAAGATCATCCGCACGCCTTCCCATGTGGACTGGGACCTGGCCTCGGCAGAAAAGGGGGGCTATGCCCATTTCATGCTTAAGGAAATCCACGATCAGCCCAAGGCCTTTACCGATACCCTCCGCTCCCGGCTTAGCCTGCAAGCCCAAGGCTGGGACATCAATTTTGAGGAAATCCAGCTTGATGCGGCTTGGGCTAAGGCTCCCCGGATCGTGATTACCGCCTGCGGAACCGCCTGGCATGCGGCTATGGTGGGGAAATATGCGTTTGAGCACTTTGCCCGGATCCCTGTGGAGGTGGATATTGCCTCTGAATACCGGTACCGGAAGCCGGTGTTTAATCCCCAGGATATCTTTATCGTGGTAAGCCAATCCGGGGAAACCGCAGATACCCTTGCGGCCATGCGGCTTGCCAAGAAAGGGGGCGCCCGTATTCTGGCTATTACCAATGCGGTGGGCTCAACCCTTTCCCGTGAAGCGGATCTGGTCTTGTACACCTGGGCAGGGCCTGAAATAGCCGTGGCATCCACCAAAGCCTTTACCACCCAGTTACTGTGCCTCTATTTGCTTGCCCTGAAGCTGGGGCTCCTTCGGGGCTGCTTGGCTGATGCAAACCCCTATCTTACGGCCCTCAGCGGGCTTGCGGATAAGGCTGAGCGTATTCTGAACCAGAAAGAGGTGATCCAGCGTTTTGCGTCCCGGCAATTTAACAAGGACAAGGTATTTTTCATAGGCAGGCAGTTTGATTATGCGGTGAGCCTTGAATGTGCGCTGAAACTCAAGGAAATCAGCTACACCCATTCGGAAGCCTTTGCCGCAGGCGAATTAAAGCACGGTCCCATTGCCCTGGTGGATACCAACACCCTGGTGGTTGCCCTGGCAACCCAACAGGAACTCTTTGATAAGATGGTATCCAATATCCGAGAAGTGAGCTCCCGTGGGGCGGCCTCCCTGGTCATCACCTGGGAAGGGGAAGCGCGGTTTAATGCAGTGGCAGATGAGGTGTTTACCCTTCCTCCCACCGAAGATAGCCTTTCGCCCCTCTTGTCGGTAATCCCGGCGCAGCTCTTTGCCTATTACTGTGCGGTCCAACGGGGCACGGATCCTGATAAACCGCGTAACCTTGCCAAGAGCGTTACCGTAGAGTAAGGGGGGAAGCCCTATCTCAGCCTGAATGCTATGGGTATGGCTATCCTGGCCGGGGCTGGAGGGCGTGGGAAGGGGGCTGCGGCATAGATGGTCTCCAGAGCGGCTTCGTCCAGGATGGAGTGGCCGCTGCTTTTCACCAGGCTTACGGCACTGACCCGGCCATCTTCGTGGATGGTAAAGGACACCTCGCTTACTCCCTGCAAGCCTGCTTTCCGGGCTTGAGATGGATAGACCAGTTTATCCCGTATCCGCCGTTGCAGGTAGCGGTAGTTGCGCTTGATGTATTCGGCACTCTGAGCCGTGTTTGCAGTGGTTCTTCCCCGCATCTCCGCTGCCCTTTCCCCGGTCCCGGTATGACCGGTACCTTCCACGGGTCCCAGGGCCAGGTCTGCCTTGTCCTCTCGTTCACCCGGTTCTTCGACGTGTTCCTCTGCCTGGTCAAGGTACTGTTCCGCGGGCCCGGTCTCAGGAACCGGGAGCGGTTCCTGAGACCGGGGGGGAGGCGGTTTCGGGGAAGCGGGAGGAGGAAGCGGGACTGCGGGTTCTATGAGGGTAATGTTGACCAGGGAGAAGGTTTCCTCCTGCTCTTTCCCGGCCGGGAGCGCCAGAGGGCCAGCGGTGTTTACCGAAAGGAAGAAGAGACCCCCGTGAAAACATACCGAAGCGCCTATCATCAGGGGAAACAGAGCATGCTTGTTCATCTATAGTGCACGGTCAGCATCACGGTAATACTCCGGCCTCCTTGGGGGGAAGAGCGTCTTATTTCATAGTATGTATCAAAGATATTGTCAAGTGCCGCAGAGATCGAGACATAGTTCCTCCATGAGCTCGTGATTTTGAGACTGGCCAGAACATAAGCCTCCAGTAACTCGGTTCCTTCGGTATCGGCGTACCGGGAACCCACATACTCAAGGCGAGGGATAATCGAAAGAAAAGCAAGGGGCTTTATTACTGCATACCCGTTAAGGGTAAGCTGGGGATAGTAACTGAGGACCCTCATACCATCCTGACTATGATCAATATGGTAATGGTTCAGGGAAAAGGCAAAACCCATCGTGAGCCAATCCCTGAGCGTAACATCTGGGGCCAATTCAAAGCCCCAAAAACTAAGGCTATCCAGATTCCGGGAATACTCGACAGATGCACTGGGATAGTGGGGGTTGGGCAGTTCAACGCTTACTATTTTGCCGGTCATAACGCTATAGTAGAGGGCGGCGTTCAGGGTGAGACCAAAAAGCCCTTCCGTCCCACCTAAGTACCCTCGGTATCCCCATTCAAAATGGTTTGCTATCTCAGGTCCCAGATGAGGATTGGGCAAGGTTGAACCGAAACGGGTTGAATAACGCTGGGCCATAGTGGGAAAGTGATTCTTCCGGGCATAGGTCAAGCGGAGTTCATGGTTCAGGTTTTCCGGGTTTCCCCAAGGAATCCGGTAAAAGACGCCGAGCTGCCAGGTATAGAGGAACATATTCCGGCTCTGCACAATAAAGTAGTCCGCACCCAGGAGTTTGTTGTATTCGTTTTCATCGTTCCAGTATGCTTGTGGGACCAGGGCGTCAAAGCCAAGACCGGCTTTTAGGGTGAGAGGAGTCCAGGGAGTTACCGTGTATTCGGCACCAAGGGACCAGGTGTCTTCGTGTACGTGCATTTCTTCGGTGAGTTCATCTTCATTAATGATGCTGCCCCTCAGTCCCTGGTGATCTTCTTTTTTGTAGGTCAGCGCGGCCTGTAGGGTATTCCTAGGGTTTATTTCCCAACTCCCCATGAGGCGGCCGCCCAAGGCATATTCATCATAATCCGAATGGGGAGCGTGGATCCCCATTGCAAAGGCCCTATAATTGTAATACTCGTCCAGTCGGTTATGGTATTTGTCAAAATAAAAAAGACTGTTCATGGAAAACGGGCCAATGCCCCAAGAACCGTTCAAGGAGAGGCTGTGGCGGTTCCACAGCGGCCAGTCCCAGATAGCGTACTCTTTGATACCTACATCTGGCGGGGAAAGCCCCTTGTCCGCGTTCTGATACACATAGGTAAGCCAGATGTCCAGATCAGCGGCCGGGGTGAGTCCCCCGGTCAAGGTGAGCTTAAGGTCTTTGGAATCTGACCAAAGCCGGTTTCCCTTTTCCTGGGGATTCTGAGCTGAAGGCTCGAAACTATCGGGAAGCCGATAGTGATCCACATCCCGGTACTGAAACACCCCCTTTCCATAGAAAAAAGGCTGTTTGGTTCCCGCCGCAAGAACATGGGTGGAATCGGCGTAATTGAAAACACTGTCCAGGCCCAAACCGGTTTTTAGCGAGAGCTCCAGGGGCTCCTT
The DNA here is from genome assembly GCA_031282065.1 of Treponema sp. GTDB lineage: Bacteria > Spirochaetota > Spirochaetia > Treponematales > Breznakiellaceae > JAIRLU01. Next base: position 40,543 of record JAITEL010000086.1, on the reverse strand, counting down.
TGGTTTGGCGGTTCGAAGCAGGATCGCCCCTCCCAGGGTATTGGCCCCCAGGAGTTCCGAACTGTAGCCTTTTGCTATCTCAATGCTTTCCATATCCCCGGTAAGGAACCGGGCGCTGTCCCCTTCCCCGCGGTAGGGATTGGCCATAAGGATTCCATCAACGTAAACCGGTACACTGTCGGTACCATAGCCTCGGACCGAAAAGTTGGAATCGTTGCGCCTGCCTCCGCCAGAGCGGATCACCCCCGGCGTGTACTGTACCGCCTCCCAGAGATCCGTGGCACCATCCCGGTCCATTTCTTCCCGGGTGATACGTTCCGGGGTGTCTTGTTCCGCGTTCACTTCCGCCTCAGGCAGGACGTAGATGTCGTCCTCTCCCGGGACTTCCGCGGCAGTGGTCTTAGGTTCCGCCTCTTCACCCACAGCCGCGGCCAGAACAACCAGAAAAAGGAATCCCAGAATGGTACGGTATTTCATCATCTTTCCATCAGGGTGTGGGATTGTACGTCAAATCACCGGGAACCCAGGGAGCAGGAAGCGGAACCCCGCCTTCTACCTTGATACGGCCGTCCAGTTTCGGGGTGATGCTGCCCTGATCGTAGATGTACTCCGCTACGCCGTGCCAGAAGGGGGTGTCGATAAGTTTTTTATTTTGCCCTTTCTCGTATAACAGGGTAAAATACTCCCCGGTGGCAAGGTAATCGGTGGTACAGATACGGTAGTTTTTGCTGTCATCAATGGGCTCGCCGTTGATCGTAAGGCCGTTCTCCGTGTCGATAAAGCCATGGTAGTAAGGTTCGGAGTCCTCATAACTTATTTCCTCCGGAGGATCGGGAAGCTCGGGCGGTTTGTAGTACCTAAGGGTATACCGCACCTCTTTTGATACCACGCCGAAGAAACCGGTATTGTGAGGGCCGCCCCTTCCGGTATGCACGACCCCGGATACATCACCGGGTTCTATCTCTGTCTTTTTGCCTTCGGCGTCATTGAAGAACTTTTTCAAGTCCGCGCCGGTCAGGGTAAGGAGCATGAATTTATCTCTCCGGCTGTCCGGCTGGGTTATGCCCGAAATGCTGCCCACCATAATGGTTCCCTTTGGAAGAACGTTGTCTATGTAGCCGCCGTTGAGAAACACAAAGTCGATATTTTCGTCGGGGTAGGTCTTCCTGATATACCATGCGGCGCCGTCGGTGAACAAATTGCCCAAAGCTGTTTCCTGTACTCTGGTCAGGCGGTCGGTGTTGGGCCTGCCTTCGGGGAAGAAGACGCTGGGGGGAAGGTCCTGGGCAAAGATGTACTCCGCGGCTGCCTCTCCAAGCCTAAACTGGAGATTGCTGAAATTGATGGGGTCCTTTGCCTGGGGTGTTCCCTCGGCACTTGGGCTGGGGGAAGATGATTCTCCCGGTGAATTTGACGATTTAACCCACACATAATATTTGACGCCATTGGTAAGCCCGGTGATTTCCGCGCTTACCGTGGGGGCGCTGGCGGGAATTGTGCGATCAACTGCTGTTGCCGCGGAAAAATTATCACTCGTTCCGTAGTAGAGTTTGTACTCTGGGACGCCGGGGACCTGGTTCCAGGTAAGGGTGAGTTTGCCGTCTCCGGCCACAACTGCCGGTTTGTCAGGGGTTTTTGCGGGCGCTTGTGCGGATGCCTGCGGCGTGCCGGTATTCCGCGAATAGGCGGACTCCCCGGCGGTATTACGCGCCCTGACCCAGATCGTATAAGCCGTATCATTGGCTAGGCCGAGGATCACCGCGCCCGGTTCGGATACGGTCAGCATACTTTCCGCTGTATCCGGCGGAGGAGTCGCACCGGAACCGGCTGCTTTGTAATACACCTCGTAGGTAAAGGCGTCCTCTACTGCTGCCCACGTTACTTCAAGCATCTCCTCCCCAGAAGTAACGGTTAAAGTCCCGGGAGTTGCCGGGGGCGGGATGGGTATACTATACTCGGTAGGGCTAAAGTCCGATTGTCCCAAACCCGCATATATAGCTTTTACCCAGACATAGTAAGTAGGTACGGTGATTCTCAAGCCCAGTAATGGTCGCCGTTACCAACTGGGAGGTATTTGACTGGACTTCCCCCCATTTTTCCGCGCTTCCTGGAGAGGATATGGTCCCAAAGTATACCTCATAGGAGGGAATCACCCCCTGGGCGGGGGCGACCTTGGTCCACTGCAAGACAAGGGTACTGTCCCTTGCCGTTATCTGGATGGAACGGGGCCCGGCCAGAGGCAGGGTGTTGTCCGGGTCGCTGCCGGTCTCGCAGGCGGAAAAGGCCAGGGCGGTCAGCAATGCAACGCCGAAACATATACCCTTAAGCCACCCAGGGCGTTTTCCAAAGAATGATGTATACATACCTTACTCCTCTATATCCTGGTTTTTATTTGAAACAGGTATAAGCGGAGGCTGTCTGATCAGCCTCCTTACTAGTGTACTCGGGGTATCAATTGGTCGATAGTTCTGGTACTGTTCCTGAAATGCGGTTTACCTCCGGGGGACTGATGGTGCCTTGTACATAGATATACTGGGCAACAGCTTCGGATAGTTTGGTGGGGCCTAAATCGGTTTTATCTGTTCCCACGGGAAAACGGTTCTGCTCCGCAGTAGCAGCCCCGATAAAATTACCAACCGCAACCCAGTACGTTTTTGCCGGATCAAGTTCCTTGTTATTCACCTTGATACTTGTTGCACTGGGTGGTCCATCGTTATTAGGGGTAACACTATAACTAACCTCTTTGGAGACCAGGACAACACAATTGGCCTTCCACGTTCCGCTTGAAGTACTACTTACAAATATATTGATGAGAGTTTTTATTTCCCCACCGGTATAGGTTACCAGATACAGGGTATCGTTACCGATTGTAGCGGAAATATCAGTGTTGGTAAGTTTGCCTGCTGAAAGCCCATTAACTTTAAGATCTTGACCATTATGTAAAGCAAAATCGACTTGCTCTCCCGATGTATACCGGGCGTATTCGGCTATGCCGTCGGCAATCAAATTACCCAGGGGCGTTTCCTTATATCGTCCGTTGGTTCCGTCAATATCCGCGGTGGCAGTTCCCAGCTCAAAGTCGCCTTCCTCACTCCAATCGGCGATTTTTTCCCAGGGATCCGGCTCCGGGTCCGTATTCGTGGGACACCCCGTAAATACCAGCGCCACAAACATGAGCGCCGTAACCAGCAAGGCCCCTCCCGAATGAACGGGGTTCCTAATTAAGGATACCCCCCCATAGGGGAAGGTGAAAAGAATCCAAGTGCATGGATGGTAAAAACGACAAAATTCCAGCTTTCTTTGTAATCATCATAATAGCCTCCTTGAATGATATACAAGCTTTATTACTCTATCATCTTACACGCGACATGTCAACAGAAATAATTCGTTTTTATCAAGTATAACTCATTTTTATTTGTTTATATTTGATTTATGGAGTATCATAGGGATATCAATTCCCTTAACTCATTGGTTAGTATGTGATATTATTATGTCTTATTTTATCTGAGACACCAGAGGAGGGGTTTGTCGGGTTGTCCCTACGCCCCCGGTTTTCCGCAGCAAAGTGTAGGGTATTAACCCCAAAGGATTGGCCTTTATAAAGAAAAGAGCATTTTACCGGAGACGAGTTCAACTCTTGTCTCCGGCACGGCTTAGCCCTTAATCAAGAACTTCCATTAATTTACCGCAACAAAGGGGAATCTCCTCTCCCTTTTTGATACGAACCGTCTTGTTGCATATACCGCAATAAACGTCGCAGTCTTCCTCGGCATATACCGGTTTGTAGTTCGAATTTTTTTCCATAAACTCTCCATGTACGAAGGCATCTTTATAAATCCAAGGCCGGAGTTTCAAGATGCCTATTGTTCAGCGTTTTATCTCTCTCCACTGAAAATTTTTAAACGATTGAGGCAGTTTCAAATTCGGTTCATACGGACCTCTGGGATGAAACTGACTCCCGAACCAAAGGAATTGAATCCTTTGGTTTCTTAAATGTAAAGTTACGTTCTCAGTATGTCAAATACTGAAAGCTCCCGTCGGATTTCCACAATGATAGGGATTCAGGAAGTGCGCTCTCACCCGTGAGGATACCCCGGATGCCTTCACGTTCAGTATCACCAGGGACCGCTCATCTAGGGACTGATGCCGTCAAAAACGATAGCTTATCCCCAGCGTAGGAGCAATAGACAAGGTTTTGCCATAACCGAGATTTCCGAATTCCACACTGACCCAGAAGGTGAAGAAATTAAAGGAGTAATCAAATTCCGGGATCAGGCTAAAATAGCCGAAGGCTTCTTTTGCTTTGAAGGCGAGTTCTGCGTAAAATTGATCCTGCAAAAAGTTGATGGCCACTTCCATACCGTCACAAGCAGCATCCGGGATGAGGATGAAATTGACGGTAGCCTTGAAGCCTAACCAGAACGGGGTAGTATAGGCCGCTGTTGCATCAAGGCCGAAAAGTACATCCCCGGCTCCCCACATACTATAGGTCCAGGGAAAACCCGCAGTCAGGGAAACCTCCCCCAGCGGGAGAACCATACCATAACCGAGTTCCGGCTTGAGCGTGCCGCTGCCTGCGCCAGTATCCTCTTCAGGGTTAATGAGGATATCGTTTTCGTTTTGGACGGTGAAGAGAAGCGCTCCAAGAGAAGTCACCGGGAGCCGGGCAGCGATTCTTTCTTCTGAAAAGAAAAACTGGGGAAAGGGCTTGGTAAGGCAGAAGGTATACTCCCCTCTGACATACAGATCCACGAGCCCAAAGGAATGATCATAGGAAACCCTGGGGCTCAGAAAATAATCCTGCGTATCCGTACCCCACAGATAAAAGCCGTCTCCATAGAGGCCCAGGTTAAGCCCGATCTTATCTGCCATAGCAGTACTGCACAAAGAGAAGGTAAAAAAAAGACAAATCCATTTCCTCATCATCGTGGGTAGAAGTCTATACGATAACCCATTGCCTGTAAAGTAAGCTGAAGTCCCGGGAACACCTGCTCGACAAAAAATCTGAATGTGTTTAGACTGTATCTATGCTGGATTACAGTGCATATATTGCGGATTGGCCGGACATGCCCTATCCGAATTTTATTGGGTGGCTGCATGCCCTCGAAGATCGCTGGCAAGATAAGACCGCCATTTTCTATCGTTCCGGGAAGCAGCAGGAATTTACCACATGGTCTTTCAAGAAACTGGCGGCAGAGTGCCGGCGCATAGGCCGGGGCCTCCTTGCCGCGGGCCTGAGTAAGGGCGACCGGGTGGCCCTGTGGGCGGAAAACCGGCCTGAATGGATGGCGGTCTGGCTGGGCGCTGCTATTGCCGGCCTTACGGTGGTCCCCATTGATTTCCTCATATCCGAAGCAGAATGTAAGAATATCCTGAACATAACAAAGGCCAGGGCTTTTTTTTATTCCGCCCGAAAACAAGCCTTTGCCAAGGCCCTCCTTTCCCAGGGGATTTCCCTGGATACCCAGGTTTGTTTCAGCAGTGAGGGGTCCCATTCCTATGAGCAATTCGGGCGTAATGCAGACCGCCAGGCCCTGCCCCGGGTGGAGGATATCGCGGAACAGGATCCCGTATCCATAGTCTTTACCTCTGGGACCACCGGCTTTGCCAAAGGGGTAACCCTGCACCACAAGGGGATCATTGCCAATTCCAGCGCAGCCATACAGTCCTTACGCGCCTATGAGACGGATGTGTTCATTAATGTCTTACCCCTGCACCATACCTATCCTACCACCTGCTCGTTCATCTCCCCACTTTCAGTGGGGGCAGCCACCATTATCGTGGAGAAGCTGGTAGGCAAGGTGGTAGTGGATGATATCCGGGACGCGAGGGGGACCTTCCTCATCGCCGTGCCCCTGCTTTACGACAAGGTGATGGCTGCCATTGATCAGGGCTACCGGAAACTCCCCGCTCTTCTGCGTTTCCCCCTCGATGGTTTACGGAAAATCGCCCTGGACCAGGCGAAGAAGGGCAATTACCAATTCGGCCAAGGGGTCTTTCGGTTCATCCGTAAGAAGGCGGGCCTTGCCTCGATCCGGATCATGGTTGCCGGAGGCGGCCCCTTGAGTCCAAGGACCGCGGACTTCTTTGATTCTCTGGGCTTTAACATGGTGCACGGCTACGGGATGAGCGAGAACAGCCCCCTTATCAGCGTCAGCACTCCCTGGCATAAGAACAACGTGTCCGTGGGGCTGCCGGTTAAATACACGGACGTGAAAATTATCGATAAAAACGAGGAAGGTATCGGCGAGATTGCGGTAAAATCCCCCTCTCTCATGCTCGGCTACTATGAAAACCCCCAGGCCACGGCGGAGGTATTCACCCAGGATGGCTATCTCAAGACCGGAGACCTGGGGTACCGGGATGAGCAGGGTTTCATCTATATCAACGGCAGGAAGAAGAACCTCATCGTCAGCTCCGGCGGAAAGAACGTCTACCCTGAAGAGATCGAGGCTCATTTTGAAGGTTCCCGGGTTATAGGGGAGATCCTCATCCTGGGGAGGAAGGAACAGGATTTCGGGGGAGAGCAGATATTTGCGGTGGTGGTCCCCCATAGGGAAGCCCTGGAAAGCGACTATCCCGGACAGGAACTGGATGAGCGCTTCCTGCATGAAGTGGTGAAGAAAGAGATTGAACGGGTAAATCGCGGGTTGGCAGGGTATAAGAAGATAAGTGACTTTACCCTGCGGCAGGAGGCTTTTGAAAAGAACGCCCAGCAAAAGATCCGGCGTTTCCTGTATAAAAGCTACGAGCAGCCCCTGGGCTGAGCGCCCCTGCGGCAGGCCGAGCAAAGGCGGCCTACCATGCGGGTACCTTTGCCGAACTCCGGCGTTTTGATACGGACGGGAGGTTTCCGTTCTTCCTCTTGAAGTTTCCGTTACCGGTTTCGATGGGCTATTGATACCTCTCAATACGATGGTTTTCTCGAAGACGACGAAGATGCTGAAAACAAACGTCTGCTTATCGGTTTTGACCGGAATGCCAACCCTCTTGAAATCTATTATAACATCCTTGATCCTGATACGGTTCGGGAGTTTCATGCGATGAAATGCCGGAATATTTATAAGCATCTACTCTAAAATGAGTAGGAGAATAATGAGAAAAATGCCCGATTTGACCGAAGAAGCGGCCCTTGATGAGAAATGGACGAAAAACCCGCCCTATCCTGGCCCCAATGAAACCGGTTTTTTTATCCGGCGTAAAGCCGCTGCCCGTTCCCGTTCTATAACGGTTGATTCCTTTACAACGGATTACCTGGTAACCAAAGCGACGGCCACCCATAAAACCCCAGCGGAGATCATCAACGAAATGATACAGGAGCAAATCGCCGCTTCAGGGTAACAAAGACGCATCAATAGAGAAAGCGGGGCCCTGTGATGCAGGAGACCCCGCAATGATTTTGCATACCCTGCCCCAAGCCCGAGGGGTCCCCTGCCAAAGGCGGCCTTTCCCGCGTGTTCCTGCGGCACCTAAGCCCTTTACCATGCGGGGTATTGCAGGTATACTCAAGGATAACATCATTTTTTTAAGAGAGGTAAACCCATGAAAGGACCGGTATTAGTGGTTTTAGCCGCCGGTATGGGGAGCCGCTACGGCGGCCTCAAGCAGCTTGACCGGATCGGAGCAGGAGGAGAGGCGCTGCTGGACTATTCGGTCTTTGACGCTCTCAGAGCGGGATTTAAAAAGGTCGTATTCATCATCCGCCATGCTATTGAACAGGATTTTAAGGACCTGGTCCTCTCCCGCATGAGATCCATTCCCTATGAGCTGTGTTTTCAAGAACTGGACAGCCTCATTCCCGCGGAGATCTATACGCAGGCGGCCAAAGCAGGGAGAAGCAAGCCTTGGGGTACCAGCCATGCCCTGCTCTGCGCGGCCCCGCTTATTGACGCCCCCTTCGCGGTGATCAATGCGGATGATTTCTACGGCAGCCCGGCTTTCCAGGTAATGGGCAGCTACCTGGCCTCCCCCCAGTTGACCGAAGGAGCCCTCGTACCCTACCGCTTGGACAAAACCCTCAGCCCCCAAGGGACGGTTACCCGTGGGGTCTGTGTGGTACGGGAAGGCTATCTCGAATCGGTACAAGAGCTGACCGCGATTGCCCAAGTGGGCAGCCGTATTGTGAATACCAGCGGAGCAGGGGTACAAGAGGAACTTGCCCCGGATACTCCGGTATCCATGAACTTCTGGGGCTTCCCGGCAGGTATATTCCCGGACCTGCGCCGTTACTTTGATGCCTTTCTTGAGGCCTTTGCAGGCCAGCCAAAGCCTGAGTGTTACCTTCCTATGGCCGCAGATTGGTTCATCAAACACAAGCTGCTCAAGATCCGGGTCCTCCCCGCGGATTCCCCCTGGTTCGGGGTTACCTACCAGGAAGACCGGATCGCCGCGGTGAAGCGTATTGCCGAATTGACTGCCCAGGGCCTATACTCTCCCTCGCTGTGGACTTCCTGATGCACCCTTACCCTCAGAGACGGGAGCTTAGGGTTCGTCTCCCCGGGTTTAGGCTTCTGCTGGTACTGTCTTGGTCAGGGCTCAGCATCCTTGCCTGTGCGTTCTCTGAACCGACTACGGCGATACTCTGGACCGATAGGCCTGAGTTCGCCCTCTATGGGGAGTATTTTAATTCCAGCCAAACACGCTATAAGCTGGAAACCCGGTACTATGCATCCCCCGCGCAGCGATTGACCGAAACCGCGGAAGCCCCGGATATTGTGGTGGGAAACTGGTTGAAGAGCATGGCCACCCGCAATTTGTTTACACCCCTCAACCGCTTTTTTTCCCAGGACAGGGTATCAAAAACCGCTTTTTATCCCCGCCTCCTGGACTTGGGTAACATTGAAAATAAACAGTACCTGTTTCCGGTAGCCTTCAACATCCCTGCCATCGTATTTGCCCGGGCTAACAGCTCCTTACTCTCCAACCCCTTTACGCTTAGCTTTGAAGAACTAAAAGCCCTGGGAACCGGGTATAATAGAGAACAGAACGGTATATATTCCCGGATGGGCTTTTCTCCTGCATGGAGCGATGAGTTCCTTTTTGTGGCAGCCACCCTTTTTAATGCCTCCTTTAGAGAAGCAGACCCCCTAGCCTGGGATTCCCAAGCCTTGGAAGCGGCCATTGCCTACCTGCGTACCTGGACCCAGGAGTCCAATACCAGCATCCAGGCAGAAGATGACTTTGTCTTTAAATACTGCTATGATCCTCCTGCCAAACTCGCGGCTTCCGGGCGTATCCTCTGTACCTACATGAACAGTATGGAGTTTTTCACCCTGCCCCAGGAGAGCCGGGCCAATCTGGACTTCCGCTGGCTTGCAGAAGAGGATACCATTCCCCTCTTTGAAAAGACCGTGTATTACGGAATCTATAAGAAGGGAAAGGCAAAAAAGGCCGCCGCGGCTTTTACGGAATGGTTTTTTCAGGCTGAAACCCAGCGCGTGCTCTTGGAAATCAGCAGAAACCAAGGGCTCCAGGAGAGCCTTTTTGGTATCAGCAGCGGTTTTTCCGCCCTGCGAACCGTTACCGAACAGATCTTTCCCCAGTTTTATCCCAGCCTCTTGGGACACACCCCGCCTGATGGTTTCCTCTCTCCCCCTCACATCCTGCCCCAGCATTGGAACACCCTCAAGGAACAGGTTATCCTGCCGTATCTGCGGGACCGGATCCGGCAAACCGGGGAAGCAGCACCTCGCTCGCTGGAAAGGCGGGTCAATGAATGGTATCGAATCAATAATTTCTCCCACAGCCCCCAAAATGCCTTTTAGGAAAAAAATGGGCTAAATGGCCAGTATGCAATTGACAGTACCTTAACAGGCGTTTTATAGTTTTTATAATGAATGCTTTGAGTAGGCAACAGATAACAACCTATTATGAACGTTATAAAACCAACGAAGTAATCTTTAATAAAGAAATCCTTGAAGTTACAGGACTCTTGGCCAAGCAAGTATGCTTGAAATGTATGGGAAAGTTATGGCCTTGCATTATTTATGCTGCTTCGCTGGAGATGGTGAAGGTCTTGGTGAGTACCAAATCAGGGTTAATGCAAAGCCTTCAAGAAGCTAACCATGCGGCGAATATTAGGTTCTGTTTTAAAGGAAATGGCGGAGCGGATCCGGTGATCTTCTTTGTGGCTGTCCGATCCACCGGTTATACCCCTTATGGCGGTTCCCAAGACACCGCTATGGTTACCCTGCAATTTGCCCAGCAAGCCCCGGATTATTTAATCGGAACCCTGGGACGGATTCTGGATACTACTGAAAACTCCCAGAGTACGTCCAAGCGGCGGGGCGAGCGGATCCTTATCACCTCTGAAACCCAGCGAACCCTCAGCCTGGTGTCCAAGGAGACATCTGTGTCTGTTCAAGGGGTACCCCGGCAGTGTATCTTACGGGATATTTCATTCTATGGGGCTAAAATCGTCATCATGGGCTTGGCCAATTTTCTGAATGACAAGGAAGCGGTGCTCCGTATAGACTTTGAGGAACCCCGGGAAAGTTATTTCTTAAAAGGAAAATTTCTCCATTCAGAAAGCGTGGAAGGCCGAAAGGACCTGGTGGCTATGGGTATGGGTTTTTATAATGATCTTATCCCTATGAAATATAAGATACGCATCAACACGTATATCACCCAAGTCAGGGCTATCAATCGTACGGATCCTGCCATGGTGCAAGATACTTCCGATGCCTCTGTCCAAGTTCAGGATGTGCCGGCGGAACATGCAATTACCGAGACCCAGAGACCTGGTATGGCGTAACGCGTATTGCAGCAGCGCTTGGCCTTCACCACAAGTACCTGCCTTTTGTAGGGTTGATTGTATATGAACAGAGAAGAATCCCTGAACCTCGGACCTGCTCCCCTGCGTAAAGAAAAACTGGTGTTCTTATCGGTTCCTGAGTCCCTACGGGGGCCCGTGGAACACCTCTCCCTGGACCCTGCGGGAGAGGCGTTCACCATTGATCCTGCCATTCCCCTTCCCGTAGAATTGGCGCTGGGAGCAGAGGCATTGAACCTGGAAGACCTTTCCTGGGAGATGATCCTGGCAGGCATGATACGAGTGCTTGCAGAGGATCCTCAGGGAACGCACGCCCGCTACTACCGAGGTTTTGTCCTGGCTGTTAAGCCGGATATTTTGACCGAATTTACCACGGCGGCTTTTCTCAAGGCTCACAACGGGGATTATGATCTGGCTCTGGAAATCATCGGTCTTTTGGAAGGGATCTTTCCCGGCTTACCGGCCCTGCTCCTTAACCGGGCGCTGATTTTGGAAGAACAGGCCCAGGCCCGGGGAGAGCTTACCACGGCAGAAGATGAAGCGTATAAAGCCTACCAAGCAGTGCTGGATCTCCACCCTCCGTTCCCGCCGGGGATATTTCATGCGGCTTTTTTCTTTATGAAGCGCCGGAACTTTGAAGCGGCCCACCGCTGTTTTCAGCTCTACCTACAGGTGGGAGATGAGCCTGAAAAACAAGAACAGGCGGTCCGTATGCTGGAAGCAATGCAGAGTCAGAGCCTGGACGATGCCCTGTTTCAAGAAGCCTACACATATATTCGGGAAGATAAGCCGGCCCAGGGGCTTGTGCAGATCGGGAAGTTTCTTGAACAGCATCCCCAGGTCTGGCACGGCTGGTTTCTCCTTGGCTGGGCCTTGAGGAAGCTGGGCCGCTGGCATGATGGGATTGGGGCTTTTAGAAAGGCCCTCGACTTGGGAGGGGATACCGGCGATACCAGGAACGAACTGGCACTCTGTTTGATGGAAAGCGGCGATTGGGCAGGAGCCCGCAAAGAGCTGGAAGCAGCCCTTTGGGAAGAGCCTGAAAACATCAAGATCGTTTCTAACCTGGGGGTACTGGCCCTTAAAACCGGAAATCTCCAAGAGGCGGAAGGGTTTTTCCGCACCGTTCTTGAGCTAGACCCCCAGGACCCCGTGGCCCAGGAGTATTTTAGGGCTGAATAGGGCATGAAAGGATTCAAGCCCCTTTTGAAAGGGCCAATACGTACTTTCTACGGGATGCGACCAGGGATTGGAGTTCTGCTAACATGGACTTGTCCACTTCTTCAGCGATAGGGAATATGTACTTGACCGTCTCTTCGGTATAGCGGTCGATAAATTCGGTATTCACCACAAAGCCCAGGGCTATCATATTGGAGATCCTATCCGCTACCTTGAGGGTCTTGGCGTAGCGGGAGCCGCTTTCCAGGATCCGGGTGAGAAACTCAGGCTTGGTTTCACCGGGGAAACGGGTAACTTCGAGAACCAGGTCATACACCACGGGGCTCTCATAATCCACGGATAAAAGGAGATTATGGTTGAAATCCGGTACATCCTCAATGAGATCATGGACTATCGAGGCCTTGAGGAGCACTGAGTCCACATACCCATAGTCAATGAGGGTGGCCATAGTATCCAGTTGGTGCCTGAACATATTCCCCCCTCCTTCCCGTACCTTACCTATCAGCGCTGTGGCAAGCTGCATATACGGGGCAAGGTGGGTTCCATTAAGCCGCAGCATCTCCTCGGTGGTCATGGTAAGGACTCCTTAAGCGGCGTGGCCTGGGGCATATCCTGAAACAGATCCCGCATATAAACGCCCAGTTTGCCGGTCCGCTCCAAGGCATCCGCCAGTTTCGCCTGCTCCCCCTGCACCAGCTCCGGCGGGGCGTTCTGCAAGAAGCGGCTATCGGCCAGTTTCGCCTGAAGCGCGGCGATAAAGCTACGGTCCTTTGCCAGGTCTTTGGTAAATTTACGCTTCAAGACCTCCATATCCACTGCCTCCGCAACATACACGAAGACTTCAAACCCGGAACCCACAAGGCCAATGGAAGCAGGGGGCCTCCTTTGGGCAGGGCCAGGCTCTTCAAAGCTGAGCTGCCCTATACCTGCCAATAGTTGCAGCAATGCGTGCTGCTCTTTAAGGAAAAGCCCACAAGCGCTGCGGGAACTGAGGCGAAGCAGGACCGAGATTTTCTTTTCCGGGGGAATCGTACATTCGCTCCGCAAGGTCCTGACCATACGAACCAGTTCTTGCAGCAGGGCAAGGTTTTGTTCCGCCTCCGGATCATGTCGCTCTTCCGTATACACCGGGTAGGGGCTGGTCATAAGCAGCCCTTGGGTATGGGGGATCTGCTGGTAAATGGCTTCGGTTATAAAGGGGAGCAAGGGGTGCAGGAGCCTCAGGGATTCGGCGAGAACCTCCAGGAGCACCGTCGTGGCCCTATCTTTTTCAGCATCATCCCCGCCATGCAGGGATACTTTCGTTGCCTCTACATACCAGTCGCAGAAGTCGCTCCAGAAATAGTCATACGCTGCTGTTGCCGCATCATTGAAGCGGTATGAGAAAAAGGCTTCGGTCATAGTCTTGGCCACCTGATTAAGCCGGCTGTAAATCCAGCGGTCCACCGGATTGAGCCGGGGCTGCTCCACAAGGCTCCGGTGTTCCAGGTTCATCAGGATGTAGCGGCCGGCATTCCATATCTTATTGGCAAATTTTGAGCCGAGTTTAAAGGATCCTTTGTCCACCAGGAGGTCCTGGCCCTGGGCGCATAAGAAAGCCAAGGTGAACTTCAGGGCATCTGCGCCGAACTGGTCTACCAATTCCAGGGGATCCAGGCCGTTTCCCAGGGTCTTGCTCATCTTGCGGCCCTGCTTATCCCGCAAGAGGCCGTGGATAAAGATGTCCCGGAAAGGAACCCTTCCGGTAAACTCAAGCCCTGCCATGATCATCCGGGAGACCCAGAAGAAAATGATGTCATAGGCGGTTACCAGGGCTGAGCTTGGGTAAAACCGCTGAAAATCGTTTTGCCCGGCTTCGGGGTGTACCGCCAAAGGCCAGCCCAGGGTACTGAAGGGCCACAGCCAGCTTGAAAACCAGGTGTCCAGCACATCCGGATCCTGGGCGAGGTTTGCCTGCCCGCAGCGGGGACAGGCATCGGGATCCTGGCGGGCCACGATGGTGTTGCCGCAGGAAGGGCAGTACCATGCGGGTATCCTATGCCCCCACCAAAGCTGCCGGCTCACGCACCAGTCCCGTATGTTTTCAAGCCAATGCTGGTAGGTGTTTTCCCATTTCCTGGGGTAAAAGACCAGTTCTCCCCGCCGCCAGGCAGCCAGGGCCTTTTCCGCCAGGGGCTGCATCCGTACAAACCACTGCTCTGAAAGAAAGGGTTCAATCACCGTATGGCAGCGGTAACAGTGGCCCACCCCGTGGATGATGTCCGTCTCTTGTACCAGTAATCCCCCTGCCTTGAGTTCAGCCAGGACCGCGTCCCGGGCGGCCTTCACGGTCATTCCCCGGTAAGGCGCAGGAACCGTATCGTTAAGCCTGCCGTCAGGGGTAAGGATGGAGATCGCCGGAAGCCGGTGGCGCTTCCCCACTTCCCAGTCATGGGGATCATGGGCAGGGGTTATCTTCAGCACCCCCGTACCAAAGGAGCGGTCCACATAGGTATCAGCCACCACCGGGATAAGCCGATCCGTGAGGGGAAGGCGCAGGGAGCTTCCGATGAACCGCTGGTAGCGGGGATCCTCCGGGTGAACCGCTACGGCGCTGTCTCCAAACAGGGTTTCCGGCCTGGTGGTGGCCACCACCAGGCCGCCCTGGGCAGGGTCTTCGGGGCGTGCTTCAGGGTAGCGGATATGGTACAGCTTCCCCGGCAGGTCCTCATGCTCCACCTCATCATCAGAGAGGGCGGTCCCGCAGGAACTGCACCAGTTAACCAGGTAGTTTCCCTTGTACAAGAGCTTGCGTTCATAGAGGGACACAAAGACCTCCCGCACGGCCTTGGAGAGGCCCGCATCCAGGGTAAACCGTTCCCGGGACCAGTCCACGCTGGCCCCCATACGGGCTATCTGCCGGGAAATAATCCGGTGGTAGGCTTCTTTCACCTCCCAGGTTTTCTGTACAAAGCGGTCCCGGCCCAGATCGCGGCGGCTCTGTCCCTGGGCCTTGAGCTGCTTCTCCACCACGTTTTGAGTGGCAATCCCCGCATGATCCGTACCGGGAACCCACAATACCGGCACGCCCCGCATACGATGAAACCGGATGAGGATGTCCTGGAGGCTTATGTTAAGCCCGTGCCCGAGATGCAGCATCCCCGTTACATTAGGAGGAGGAATAACCATCACAAAGGGGGGCCCTTCGCTCCCTTCCCGGGGGCTGAAGGCCCCCTGTTCTTGCCACTGAGCGTAGATCCGGTCTTCAAAAGACCGGGGATTAAAGGATTTTTCCAGTTCAATCTTGTGCAGTGTAGGTCCTTTCATAGCATTGCCTTCATTGTGTCCTTATGGTAAGCGCGGTCATCAGGTATGGGTCCCATGATGATGCATTTTGATAGTACAGATAATACTTGATTGCCCCATACTGTGCAACAAGCCTCTGAGGGGAGGGGAAGCTGCGGCTGCAAGGACCTGTTGCGGCGTCGCTCCGCCAAGGGCGCGTGCCGCCTTGGCCGCATCGCGTTTGGCCTTCCTTTCCACCGGAGAGAAAAGCGTCCTCCCAGGGCTCAAGGCACTCCTCTCAGGCCGCGGCAGCCCTGGGTGGATACAGGCTTCCCCGCACTACATCCGCTTCCCCCGCTCCTTTACCGTGGACTATGGAATCTTTTCAGGTGGCTACAGAACTTTCTCAGGAATCTGTATAACTTTCTCAGGTGTCTATAGAACTTTCTCAGATGGCTATAAAACTTTCTAAGGTATCTATAGAACTTTCTCAGGTGTCTATAGAACTTTTTCAGGTGTCTATAGAACTTTCTCAGATGGTTATAGAACTTTCCCAGGTGTCTATAGAACTTTCTCAGGCGTCTATAAAACTTTCTCAGGCGCCCGCAGAACCTTTATACAAGAAACCGGTCGCTCCATTCCCCACATACCAGCGGGCTTTTGCAGCATTTCGCAGGAGGCATGAAAGAGCAAGCGCTCAAGCTATTCATCTGACCACGCGGCTCTTTGATCCCAGGGCGTCTATCGTTACGATAGCTCCTTTCATGGCTTCAAGACTCCAGAGACCACTGTGCTCATCTGCGCATTACTGAAAAGAGCGGCGGGTATACCCGGAGGGATTGCAAAACCGAAGCAGGAGCACGGGCACAGAAGCACGAAAAGCGGTTGTACCGGTGGATACCGCAGGACCGGGGAATGGGAGGGACGGGCTTGCCCTCTTCTCCCGGAGGAGGAACCGGCCCGCTTGCGGAAGAAAAATCCGCCTTTTTATTTTCGACCCGATGGCTTATCCTGTTTTTGCTTTAATTCGCTGATTCTGTGTACGGGTTCAGGCATAAGCTTCCCGTTGTTTAGGGCGTTGGCGGCGATACATAAAAACCGACAACGCCTCAATGTACACCTAGGCATAGAAAAGTTTGGGCAGTAATTTCTTGCTTTGCAGCCTTTTAACCGTTTTTCTTTTCTATCCTTTCAACTTCTATTTCTATCCGTTGCTTTTTTTTATCTATCTCCCCATAGATGATAACTATATCATCAACTCCTATCTCCAAGCCGTTCCATTCGTCATTATCAATTTCAAGGATTATCGTGTCTGACCCATCGTTAAACAGGTATTTCTCATTTCCCAGGTAGGACTCAATTTTTCCTTCCAACACTACATCGGTATCATGCGGCATGTTTTTTACCGCACTTACCTTGCTTACCTGGACTGATGAAGGACCGGTATATCCTCCTCCCTTCCATCCGTCTGCCCAAAGGGTACCGGCAAAAACAAGCATTGCCGTGAGACCCAAAAATGCACTCTTCTTTTTCATATATCTCCTCTAAAAGGTCAACAAAAAATTGACCGGAATTCCAAAATAACCTATTAATCTAGCAACGAAGCATCCCGCTCCTTCCCGCTCTCGGCCACACTTTCACTCGCTCAAGAAATTCTTTATACCCTGCCTCGTCAAAATATGTTGCGAAATATTCCCCAATCCGCCCGTTCACCTATACCCTAAACTGACGCTTATGCAACTCTACCCCGATATTCACTCCCATCGTTTCCCTCTTACAGAACTTTCAGGGATATGAACGGTATTTGGATCCATTCTCCTATTCGCTGTCGCTCACCATAGAATGTTACGGTTGCGGCTCTTTCTTCTCCTTTCCGGTCTCAAAACCACTAAAAATGCCGAGCTGTTCTGCTGCCTTCCCCCGACTTGTTCTTCCTGTCAGAGAGTACCCTGAATTACCTTTCTTGTTTACTTTTTATCATTCCTCCTTTGTAATTTTAACCTTAATTACGGAGGCTTATGTTAACGTTATTTTTTCAATAACTGGTCTAAACTATATATAAAATAACAGCTCAGTCAATGGATGTTTATATATTTCCAGCGCAACAGCATTCACTTTGAAGATATCCATGATTTGAAGCCATGGAAGATCGGGGGCTGGAACGGGAGCAGCGGTTTCGGCTGTTTTGGGAACTGTCCAAGAATGTTTGACTCAGCTATCTCATGCCACTCATTCGTCCGCCCCATAACCGCCAAGAGGCGTATCAGGACGCTATCCGACAACAGATGCTCCCCGTAGGGCTCAAACCTCAATGCCTTCCAAGCTCTCTCCCGCAGTTTCCTCTTACCCTCTTCTTCTTTAACGTGCTTTCATTTAGGCTTGTTCCTTGATAATCCGAGCCAGGTACCTGCCCCGAGCTTCCAGGGCAACCAGATCTTCCCTGGAAGGAACCCCAGGCCATTCCAGGGATTCTAGGTTGTTCCACTTAAGTCCTTCGATGGCTTGTTCGTAGTCTTTTTTAGCACCCCCAGCCCAGCCCCAGGAACCAATACGGAGTACGGTTTTCCCCGTTATATGCTTACGACGGAATATATCGATCACCCAGGCCATAGGTGGAAACATGGCATATTCATAGGTGGGCATAGCGAGGACCAGACCGCTGCTTTTATAGGCATCCTGCAGAATATATGAAACATCTTCATCAGGGACCCGGTGTAGGGAATAAGGAACCCCTTCCTGTTCAATGCCCTGTATGACCGCATCAAGCCCTTGCTTGGTATTACCGTACATGGATCCCCAAATCAGGGCGATCTCCTTTTCCCCAGGGCCTTTGGCATAGGAGGCATACCGCAGATACCGGTCGATTATTTTCTGCGGTTCCTTACGCCAAACCATACCATGACTTGGGGCAACGCACTTAATGGCAAGACCCGCGAGTTTCTTGATCCCTCTCTCTACAAATACCGAAAAAGAAGAAATGATATTGGCATAATATCGCAGACTCTCTTTTTCAAAGAAGGCATGCTCCTCTTCGCTAAACTCATCATCAAACCCTTTGCGTCCTAAAACACCGAAAGAACCAAACGCATCACAGGAGAAAAGGGTCCCCGATGCAGCTTCCCAGGTAACCATGGTTTCAGGCCAATGGATATTGGGGGTCTCAAAGAAAGTGAGCACCTTTCCCTTTCCCAAATCCAGGGTATCTCCATCTTTGACTGCCCGCAATCCTGTATCGATTTTAAAGAAAGATTTAACCAGATTAATACCCTTGGCAGTGGAGATGATCTCAACATGAGGGTTTCGTTCCCGGAATTCCCGCAGCCATCCAGTATGATCCGGTTCTAGATGATTCAAGATCAGGTAATCCACTGCGTCAAACCTCATACCTATAGAGGCAAATGCCTGTTCAAATTGTTGTGGAGCATCACTCCAGTCCCTGATAAGATCAATAAGGGCGATCTTATCGCCCTTTACTATGTAGGTATTAAGAGAAACCCCCTGAGGGATGGGCCAGATACCTTCAAAAAGCTCGGTAGTTTGAATATCCGCGTGGATATAAAACACAGCATCAGCAATAACGTGCACGTTCATTACATACTCACCAAAACAACAACCCTCAACCATGAGGGTTCCTGAAAAAACACCTATCATTCCCTTGGAGCACGGCTAAACCCCGGGAATTAAGTCACCAAAGCAAGATTATCGTTTTAAGAAGGTAACTACCCGGTCTAAAACTTTATTTCTATCCAAGGGCTTGATAATATAACTCTTGGCACCAGTCATCAAGGACTTTTTAACCACATCCTCTTTACCCAAGGCACTGACCATGATCACCACCGCATTCTTGTCAAATTCCATTATCTTTTCCAAAGCAGTAACCCCATCCATGACCGGCATGGTGATATCCATGGTAACCAAATCAATCTTGGGAAACATTTCTTTGTACCTTTCCAGTCCCTGGGCACCATCCGCAGCGGTACCGACCACTTCAAACCCTTCAGAGGTAAAGATTTGACTTAGCTGCTTTGCGATAAACATGGAATCATCAACCACAAGAACCCGGTATGCACTACCATCAGGCCGTACTCCCGCGGGAATTTTATCGCTGCTACTTGTGGGCATATTAGGCTTTGCTATCATACGGCATACTCCTCTACTCTATACAGTGTATATTCTAGAACTTTACAAGTCAAGATCCCTGCTCCACGAAGCAGAAACATCCTTTTTCTTTCATTCTAAAATTGATTATTACTATACCATGACCGTATCTTTTTTACTAGCTCCTATGGCTGCATTAAGCCATAGGGCCCTTCGAGAACTAATCGAAATGTTCGGCGCTTGTGATGAATATTTTACCGAAATGATAAGCGCCGGTGCCCTCATCAGTGGCGGTCCCTTTGAAGCCTGGTATACGGATCCAGGGCCCTGCCCGAAGCGGCTGGTATATCAACTGGTGGGCTCTGATCCGGAACACCTAGCCGCTGCGGTGAGCCTCCTGGATACCCATGAGTGTGCCGGTATTGACCTTAACATGGGCTGTTCTGCCCCTGCCATCATGAGGACCGGCGCAGGGGTCCGCTGGATGGCCTCCCCGGATCGTGCCGGCGCCTTGATGAAGCTCGTGCGTAAACGAACCAAACGGCGGCTCAGCGTCAAATTACGGATAGGTATGGAGGATGATTTTGACTACCTGGTGGCCTTCTGTAAGAGGCTCGAATCTGAAGGGGTGGAACGGATCACCCTCCACCCTCGAACCGCCCGGGAAAAGTTCAAACGCCGTCCTCGCTGGGAATACGTGGGCCTGCTCCGCGCTGCCTTACATATCCCGGTGGCAGGAAATGGGGATATTGCCGATGCCCGGGAACTGGTCCGCCGGGCAGCCCAGGGCTGCGATGCGGTCATGGTAGGCCGGCTTGCCCTGCGCGCACCCTGGGTTTTTGCCCAGGCACGGCATCTGGAAAACCCCGAGGGAGAGCCGCTGCCCCGGCTTCCAGAACGCATCGATCTGGAAGCAGTGGGGCTTCGATTCCTCGAACTCTTGGCCCGGTATCAGCCCCAGGAATTCCACAAAAGCAGGGCACGCCGGTTTTTTAGCTATTTTTGTGATAATTTTACCTGGGCTAGCTACCTTAAAACCCGTTTAGCCCGGGAAACCGAGCTTTCCGCTATGGCTGCCCTCTTGTCGGCCTATTGCCGGGACCATCCTGAGGAACGGACTCGCTGTCTCAGCTTATCCCCAGGGCTTTCTTGAAATTGGCCACGACCGTGTCAACCGGCCCCCGGGCATCTATGTCGAGTAACAGTCCTTGTTTGCGGTAATACGCGATGAGGGGAAGGGTCTGTTCCCGGTAGACCTCAAGGCGCTTTCGGATTGCCCCTTCCTGGTCGTCTTTCCGGATAAACAGTTCGCCTCCGCAGACATCGCAGTGGTGCTCCTGTTTGGGCTTATGGAAGGTGATATGAAAGTTAGCCCCGCAGTTCCGGCAAACCCGACGGCCTAAAAGCCGTTCCAGCACCGTAGCATCGGGAATATCAACATTAATCACCTTATCTATGGCAGAAAATGTCGCCAGCGCTTCAGCTTGGAATATGGTCCGCGGGAAGCCATCCAGAATATACCCCCTTTGGGTGTCCTGCTGGGCAAGCCGTTCTTTGACCAGCAGTATGGTGGTTTCATCATCCACCAATCCACCCCCTTCAATGATGGGCTTAACCTTGCAACCCACGGGGCTCATGGCAGCTATGGCGGATCGAAACAGGGCTCCGGTACTGATGTGGGGCACTTTACAGATAACTACCCCTTGGGCAGCTAAGGTCCCTTTACCCGCTCCGGGGGGACCTAGGAAGATTAGTTTCATAGGCGTACTCCTTATATAGTGAGCAGGATAGTCCTCAGGATAGGAAAGGCCGCGTATGCAGGCTGCTCTATGGGTATCCTGCTCAGCCTAGGTACCCTAAATATAGTCACAAAGCGGCTCTGAGAGGAAGTCCGTACCTACACAAGCGGATACCGCCCGGTAAGCCTGCCAAACCTGTGTTCGACGGAAACAGCCCGGGGCCTAAAAAAATGCTATGGGCGGTACAAAACAGCCTGCCTGAAGGGAAAAAAGAAGCATGAGAAGCGGCTGTCTTTGCGCTGGAAACCGGCCATCCCCATACAAGACGCCGCGGCCTGACAGGAGTACCCTAGCCCCGGCAGCCCTGCGCTTCGGTGGAACGAACCTTAGCGCCATACTTCCTTTGGAAGGCTACCCTGCCGAACAGGATGCCCCTGCTTCCCTCTTGATGAAGGGTCCAGCATATCCTACAATTTGAGTAGGATAAATACTACGGGAGCGAGCCTATGAACCGAGGAACCTTACTCATCCACAACGGACACGAAACAGAGCCTTTAAGCGGGGCCTTAGGCGTGCCTATTATACAGACCTCAACCTTTGACCAGGGGGATCTGTCCGGCCACCACGAATACGATTACGCCCGCTCAGGCAATCCTACCCGCAAAGCCCTGGAGGAGATCATCGCAGGTCTGGAAAAAGGGGCCAAGGGCTATGCCTTTGGAAGCGGCATTGCCGCGATTGCATCGGTGCTGGGGATATTTTCCGCAGGAGATCACCTCATTGCGGCAGAGGATATCTATGGGGGAAGCTGGCGCATCCTCAATACCTTTTATAAACGCTGGGGCCTGGAAATGACCGCGGTGGATGCCACGGATCCGGATGAGATACGGCGGGCCATAAAGCCCGCTACCAAGGCGCTTTTCCTTGAAACCCCCTCAAATCCCCTGCTCAAGATCACCAATCTCCCGGTATGCCTGGGGATAGCCCAAGAAGCAGGGCTTATTTCCATTGTGGATAATACCTTTATGACTCCCTACCTTCAGCGGCCCCTGGAACTGGGAGCCGATATCGTGGTTCATTCGGCAACGAAGTTTCTGGGCGGACACAGCGATGTCATATCCGGTTTAGCGGTAACGAAGACCGAAGCCCTGGGTAAACAGGTATACGCGGTGCAAAACAGCTTTGGGGCGGTCCCCGGTCCCTGGGATGTGTGGTTGGTGATCCGGGGGCTCAAAACCCTCAAGGTCCGCATGGATGCCCAGGAAGCCAGCGCCCGGCTCATCGCCGCCTGGCTCAAGGCCCATGAAAAGGTGTGCGCGGTGTATTACCCGGGCCTTCCCGACCATCCGGGCCGGCATCTCCACGAGGCCCAAGCCGCCGGGGCAGGGGCGGTGCTCTCCTTCAAGACCAGTACCCGGGAACAGGCTCTGGCTTTCTTGAATCGGGTCACCCTGGCCGCCACTGCGGTGAGCCTTGGCGGGGTGGAGACCATTGCCTCCTACCCGGTTATGATGAGCCACGCCTCCCTACCCCCGGCGGAACGGGAACGGCTGGGCATTAGCGATACCTTGATACGGATATCCGTGGGTCTTGAGGATGCGGAGGATCTCATCGCGGATTTTGCTCAGGCTTTGGCGTAATAGGCCGAGCGCCCGCTTTAAGGGTCTGGTAAAGAACACCGATAACGGGAATGAGTATAGGTGCTAGGTAGTAGCAAAAAAAGAGTAAAACATACAAGAGCCCAGTGCTCCTCAAAGGGTTTGCCGGTTCTCGCCTGCAAACCGTCCAATACCTTACCATCACAGGAGATATGCATGGAAGAAGCCCACTGTAACCATAGCCCTACGAAAAGCAAGGGCTGTGTCCCGGATCGTTCCTTAGATACCGTCGCGGTACGAGGAGCGAGTCTTTTTGAGCCTCGTACCGGGGCTATCAGCACCCCTATCTATCAGAGTTCCACCTTCAGGCATCCGGGACTCTTTGAATCCACGGGCTTTGATTATTCCCGGGGGATCAATCCCACCAGAACCGAGCTTGAACATACCCTGGCCTTACTGGAACAGGGACGCTATGGCCTGGCCTTTTCCAGCGGCATGGGGGCGATTTCCGGACTCATCAAGCTCTACCGGCCGGGGGATCATCTGATCGTATCGGAGGACCTTTACGGCGGTACCTATAGGCTGTTCAACGAGTACTATGGCCGCTACGGCTTTTCCTTTTCGTGGGTGGATACCAGCAATTTCGCCCTCCTCCAAGCAGCCTTGCGACCGCAAACCCAGGCGATCTTCATTGAGACCCCCTCGAACCCCATGATGAAAGTTACCGACATAGGCCGCTGTGCAGAATTCATACACCGCCAGGGCGGACAGCTTATCGTGGATAATACCTTGCTCTCTCCCTACTTCCAAAATCCCCTGAACCTCGGCGCAGACCTGGTCGTCCATAGCGGAACCAAATACTTAAGCGGCCACAACGATACCCTGTCGGGCTTCATCGTACATTCCAATGCCCGGCTTGAGCAGCCCTTACGGGAGATTCAGAAAAGCGAAGGAGCGAGCCTTTCCCCCTTTGATGCCTGGCTTACCTTACGGGGTATCAAGACCCTGGCCCTGAGAATGAAAAAGTGCGAGCAAAACGCCCAGCGCATTGCCTTGTGGCTGCGGGAGCATCCCCGGGTGGACCAGGTCTTCTTCACCGGTTTCGAGGATCATCCCCAGTATGCCTTATCCTGTTCCCAGACCCGGGGTTTCGGGGGGATGATTTCCTTTTATGTGAAAGACCCCAAGGACGTGCCCATCCTGCTGCAAAAGGTGTCCCTCATCCTCTTTGCAGAAAGCCTGGGGGGAGTGGAGTCCCTCATAACCTATCCCTTGGTACAGACCCACAATGCCATCCCCGATGACATGCGTAAGGCCGCAGGAATCAACGACCGGCTTTTGCGCTTATCCGTGGGTATTGAGGATGCAGAGGACCTCATCGGGGATCTGGCTGCTGCCTTCAGTCAATGCACGAAGGAGCGCACCGCATGAGAATCTCTACTAAGGGCCGGTATTCCCTGGAAGCCTTGCTGTATATGGCCCTGCTTCCTGAAGGGGAATATGCCAGTACCCGGATCATTGCGGAAAACACCGGTCTTTCGGATGGATACTTAGAACAGCTCTTTATCCCCCTGCGAAGAGCCGGTATAGTCCAGGGTATCCGGGGTCCTCAAGGGGGGTACCTCATCGGTAAGCCGGTAACGACGATCACCGTGGGGGATGTGCTCCGGGCAGTGGAAGGCTCCTTGGAATTGGTGGATTGTGTGCGTTCCAAGCTCTGTCCTATCCAGGATAGCTGCATTTCCCGGCTTACCTGGAATGAACTCTACCAAGAAATAAACGAGTGCGTGGATGCCATTACCTTGTATGACCTGGTGGAGGCCTATCATGCCCTGGATACCTTGGAGTATGTGATATGAGAATTTCAACCCGAGGCCGTTACGGTATACGGCTCCTCATTGATCTGGCGGAACATACCCAGGAATCCCATGTGTCTCTGGCGAGTGTAGCGGAACGGCAGAGCGTCTCTATCCGCTATTTGGAACAGGTTGCGGTGATCCTGCGCCGGGCCGGGTTTATCCGCTCGGTTAAAGGGGCTTCCGGAGGCTATACCTTGGCCCGGTCTCCCCAGGATATCTTTATTGGGGAGGTCCTACGGGAGTTGGAAGGGGATATGCTGGTGGTAGATCCGCCTCTTCCCAAGGTACAAGAAACCAAGATACAGCGGTGTATCAGGCTTACGGTCTTTGATAGGCTCAATGAACGGATTGCCGGGGTGATAGATCGGAAGACCTTAGCCTCACTGGTGGGCACTATTGATCCGGACGAAGCCTATATGTATTTCATCTAAACACCTGCGGAGACCGGAGCAGGGAGTAGCGTACTGAGGGCACAGGGGGTACCTGTCCCTTCAGTGCAGGTAATAAGGAGCAATGAACTATGTCCCGAATTGTCAATCCTGTGCTTACCGGGTTCCATGCGGATCCGGCGCTGCTAAGGGTAGGGGAGTATTTTTACATCGCCAATTCCACCTTTGAGTGGTACCCCGGTGTGGAACTGCACCGTTCCAAAGACCTGGCTCACTGGGAAGCCCTGCCTTCACCATTACGGGAAAGGCGGCTGCTTGATATGGAAGGGGAGCGCTCTTCTTGCGGCGTCTGGGCTCCCTGTTTAAGCTATGGCGACGGCCTTTTCTGGCTCGTGTACAGCAACGTGCGCACTTGGAACGCGGGTCCTTGGAAAGACTGTTCCAACTATCTCACCACGGCTCCGTCCATTGAGGGGCCGTGGTCGGACCCGGTGTTTCTCAATTGCTCCGGCTTTGATCCTTCCCTGTTCCATGATGACGACGGTAAAAAGTGGCTGGTGAACATGGAGTGGGACTACCGGCAGAGCGCGGATCCCGAAGGCCCCCAATTCACGGGCATTCTGCTGCAGGAATACAATGCGGTGGCACAAAAACTTTCCGGTCCTGTACGGAAGATTTTTACGGGTTCCCCGATAGGCTGTGTAGAAGGTCCTCATCTTTACAAGCGTAACCGATGGTATTACCTTCTTACCGCCGAGGGCGGCACGGTGTACCAGCACGCTGCCACGGTGGCCCGCTCCCCTTCCATTGAAGGACCCTACGTCATACATCCTCACAACCCCCTTATCAGTTCCAGGGACAGGCCGGAACTACGGCTGCAAAAGGCAGGACACGCCAGTTGGTGTGAAACTGCGGATGGCCGCACCTACATGGCGTATCTTTGCGGGCGGCCGCTGGCAGGCACGAAAAACTGTGTTCTTGGCAGGGAAACCGCAATCGCTGAGTTGATTTGGTATGAGGGCTGGCCCTATGTAAAGGGCGAAGACGGAGGGCGGCAACATTATCCAGCGGACAGTTTTGAAGCGCCCCTGCAAAACGCCGGAACAGCTTCCCCTGCGCCCGCAATGGAGCAGCGGTATGCCTTTGACGGCCCTGCCATTCATGGGGATTTTAAGACGCTGCGGATTCCCGCCGATCCTGAGCGGTATTCCTTAAGCGAGCGCCCCGGTTGTCTCAGGCTGCACGGCGGGCAGTCCCCGGTTTCCCCCTATGGACAGACCTTGCTTGCCCGGCGGCAGACGGACTTTTCCTTTGAAGCCGAAACCTGCGTGGACTTTACTCCGCATAGTTTTCAGGAACTGGCGGGTCTTTGCTGGCGTTATGATGAACGCAACCAGTACCTGCTTGCCGTGACCCACGATGAAACCCGTGGACGGACGCTTACGGTACTATCCATGATCGCCGGACGCTTTTCCCGCGAGGAAGGTCCCGTTCTGCCAGAGGATGGTCCGGTATGGCTGGGACTTTCGGTGCGGGATCTGAGCGGCGTCTTCCGGTATTCAACGGACGGTGCACATTTCCCCGATGTTGGCAAAGCCCTGGACAGCCGGGTTCTTTCCGATGAATTTGATACCCTGGGATTTACCGGCGCCTTTGTGGGAATGTTCTGCGTGGACACCGCCCGTTACGAAGCTGTAGCGGATTTTAAGTACTTTTTGTACCGGCGATAGCCTAACGAGACTGTCGGAACAGTCAATGTTGGAGACTGCGCGTGCCGGTGCACGAAGGAAAGCCCTGGGCGACGGCATAAGGTACCCAGGGCCGAAACCGCGTTCAGCACGTCAAATAATGAGCAGGGGCTATTGGTGAAGCAGGTGAGAATAGCAGAGCGTTTGCGCTTGTATTTCGGCCTACAAGATGAAACGGATAATCACTGTACCGGGGGCGGGAAACCTGCTGAAAGCCATTGGCTGATGAAAGAATGGAGGGGGATATGATCATAAGAAATCGGGAGTACGAGCCCTCCTTTTCCTGCCTCTCTGCTCAAGATACTATGAGGTTTTGACACGGTCTGGCCTCCCATGCTCCCGGAATTGTGTCCTGCTCATCACTCAACTAGAGGCAAGGGGCGCTTCGATTCCGTCAGGGAAGTGCCCGTTCTGACCCTCCGGGGCTGCGGGAGTGGATTGCTTCGCTTTGCTCGCAATGACGGGGCTTTCGTCATTGCGGGGGGCAAAGCCCAGAAGCTATCCAGAATCACCACTGCCCGTCAGGGGCTTTAAAGCCGCTAGCGGGTGTCGAAGATGATGTCTCCCAGGGAAGAGGCATCGGGATTTATAGAAGCCCGGTACGCGATCAGGGCTTGCTTTTCCCGTTCCAGTTCGGGGAAGGTATAGACCGCCTTTCCTCCGGTATCCAGGGCTACCTCAGGAATAGAATACACACCCATTTCCTTGATCATCTGGTTCTGGGCAGCGCTGAGGTCCTTGGGCCTGCACTCAGGCCTATCCGCCTGGATCTCATCGGAGCTAAGCCCCTGGGGCCTCGACCACATAGCCCCATACCCTATCTTTCTCAGGTTTTCCTGTTTGATGGCTTCGTTCTCTTGTTTCGTCAAGAAGTAGCGTACGCTGGGAATGAGCCAAAACAGGGCGGAAAAGATCAGGGGAACCAGCCCTAAGCCCACCACCATGAAGGGCAGGGGGTGAGCCAGGAGCATCTCTGATAAGGCATAGGTAACTTTGTACAGATAGGACGCGGTACTAAATTGCGCCTGGCTCGTGATGGCGCCGGTATTAAGGGCGTTGAACAGGAAATACCCGCCGAAAACCAGGTTCACCCCGTTGATGAGGCTGAACCACAGGTTCATCTTCGCAGGGTTAGAGGAGAACTGCTTGAGCCGCTTTAAGCGGGAAGAACCGCCGAAAGAACGATCCCGTTTATCCGCCCGAAGGAGCAGCTCGTCAAAGCGGTATACCAAGGTTCCTTCCGGGGTAACTTCGGGGAGTCCGCCGAATTCCACGCAACAGGCGCTGAGAGCTTGCTCTGCTTCCGGGGGCGTGCATCCGGTGAGGACCATGTATTCCGGCAGGGAGATGACCCCCTGGTTAGCCTGGATATAGGCGATGATGCCCTGCTTTTCTTTGGCGGTCCAATCCCCATTGGGATCGCCGTCGCCGAAAACAAACGAGAAGATAGCCTTGTACAGGGGTTTGCCTTTAGGCCGGGCATTCCTTTCGGTGTAGTACCGGCCGTTAAAGGAACGGTCCACTGCTTTGGTTAATTCCGAGTAAAACCAGATACGGATGATGAGGTCAAAGATACTTCCTGCAAGGAACAAACCGCCTCCCCCGCCCCGGCCTTCTGAACGGTTATCCGAACTGGAGGAACTGGAAGCCACGGAAACCGCCAAGGCAGCCACGGCAATAAGCATAAAAAGGACGAAGTACCCGACGAGCATCACCATGATCCAGACCTTAAACAGTGCGCTTCCGGCAATTTTCATCCCCTCCAGAACCGTATCGGTGAATCTCCTCAAGAGCGCCCGGAAGCCCCGGTATTTACTGGTAAACCCCTGGGGAAAGGAATAGAGGATTTCCCCAGATTCGGTTACTTCCAGGCGTCCTGCATACTCGTCTGCTACAAGGGGGACCAGCTCCCGGATCGTGTTCAATGGTAAGGCGGTTTGAGCCGCGATATCCGCTACGGTGGCGCCTTTCCGCTGTTTTTTGAAGGCATCGGTGATCTTTCGATACGCGGCCTTATCTTTTATCGCAAAAGAGAACCCCTTTTTGCCTGTATATCCCATAGATAGCACTCCTCTTTCCTCAAGCTGCATACCCTTGTTACAAGGGCTCTGGACTTCCCGATAGTCCCGGGCCGGTATAGTCAGCAGCGGACTTTTCAAAGCCCGCTTCAGGCGTTTCAAAGTCTCCTGGCGGATGTTCCTGTAAAAAGTTGTTTTTTTCGAGGAGCGATGCCAAGGTAACGTTCTTAAAAAAATCGTTCACCAGCGCGGTTACATCGGTCCATACCTCATGACTGAGGCAGGCCCCTATCCGGTCGCAACGCTCCTGGTGTTTATCGCAGGAGATACTCTCCAAGTCTTCTCCTGCAGCGTCCAAGATCGCCTTGATCGTAAGCTTATCCAGGGGTTGGGCAAAATAAAAGCCCCCCCCCGGCCCCCGGACCGAGGCAACAATCCCCGCTTTACGGAGCTTAAAAAAGATCTGCTCCAGAAACACCGATGAAATATGCTCCTGTTCCGATAAGTGATTGATGGAAACCGGGGCGCCGTCTTTTCCCATGGTTGCTAGTGCCAAGGATGCCCGCAGTGCATAGCGGCCCCGTGTGGTAATCCGCATTGAAAAATACCCCCTTCCCTCTCTTTCGCTCTTGCTTTCTTTTTTTCATACCTGACTATATTGTATTTTGCTACAAATGAAAAGACGGGCACAGGATAACCGTAACCGGACTTGCAGGGCCGGCAGAGTAAAGCAATCTGCATGGAGAGCAGGAGGTCTTGCGTTTCGGTACGGCGTGACGGGTAGCGGTTAGCGCACCTCTAACCAACCGGTTAGCGCACCTCTAACCAACCGGTTAGTGCACCTCTAACCAGCCGGTTAGTACACCTCTAACCAGCCGGCGCATCCCCCATCCCATACCTTTTTCACGGTACTGTTTCGCCGGGGTCTTTTGTTCTGCCTCAAAAGGCATACCAGCCATCTCCAGGGACTCTTAAAAAAGCGCTTACTCTATCTTGACTAAAGAATGATAAAAAAGATAGCCTAAGCATTGTCAACTTCATCAAGAATTTTTGGAGGCTTTTAGTATGAAGAAGTTATTAGCTGTATGTATTATTGCCTTGTCCCTGACTGCAGGGGCATTTGCCGAGCACCCAAGTAGTTGGGGTCTGGGTATTCTCGGCCGCGGCGGATTTGGCGGCTTTGGACCGGCCCTATCCCTCAAGGCTCCTGCCCTGCCGGTTTATTGGGGCATCAACCTGGCAATCTGGCCCGGCTATTTCGGCGCGGGAGTAAGCGGTGATTATTACATCATCGACAAGGCCCTGGTTCCCGACATCAACCTGGATTGGTATTTCGGCGTGGGGGGCTATCTCTCCTTGGGTAGTTGGAACGGCGGATCAGGACATGATGATGGTTTTGCCTTAGCCGTGGGCGCCCGGGTCCCTATCGGGCTTTCCTGGGAATTCCTTGAGCACTTTGAATTGTTCGGGAACATCTACGCGAGCTTAGGTTTCGGGATTGTACCTTTCTACTTCCCAGACTGGGGCGTAGGGGGTGAAATAGGGGTCCGGTACTGGTTCTAAGAAGGAGCGTGGAGTACCGGTGAAGTTAAGATACCTCCGGGAAGCCGGAGGTGTTTTTTTTCCAGCCTGTCATAGCTATTAAGGAGGATAGCCTTGCGCATAAGGGGCCTTTGCCTTGCGGGGTATTGCATGGTTTTTTCTGTTTTTACTGCCTGCGCGGGTTTTGGCTATAGGGCCTCCGCAGAGGAGTACTATGCCATAGGCATGGCCTACCTGGACCTGGGAAAATATACCGAAGCAGAACAATGGCTTAACCGGGCACGAGCCCTGGATAAGACCAAGGTGGCTTCCGAATACAACCTGGGCAGAATCGCCTTTGAAACCAAACAGTACGGCGAAGCCCTGAAGTATTTTGAGCGCCTCCTTAAAAAGGACCCGGTGAACCTTATGGTCCTCAAGGCCGCAGCCTATACCCACATTAAGCTGGGGAATATCCCCGAAGCCGAGGCCCTCTACCAGCGGGTATTGGCTCTGGCCCCGCAAAGCGCAGATGACGGATACAACTACGCCCTGGTGCTCTACGCCATGGAAAAGTACGAGCAAAGCGAACAGGTCTTAGCCGGCCATCCCTTTGCCTTGCAGGAAAACAAGGATGTCCTCCTCCTCTTTGCCCGGGCTCAAAAGGCCCAGCACAAACCCGAAGCCGCGGACAGCTATGCCCGCTGGCTTGAGCTTCAGGGAGAAAAGGGGGATCCCCTGGTCCGTTCTGAATATGCCGCGGTCCTGGAAGAGGGCGGCTTCTACGCCCGGGCGCTGGAGGAATACCGCCTCCTCCTTACGGAACTTCCTAAAGAAAGCTCCCCTGGTCAAGAGCTCTCCCCTGAGCGTGTCCGCTTTACCTTGGCCCGGCTCCTCTTGATAGCGGATCCTGAAAACGAAGAAGGCCTTGCCGAGCTGACTGCGGCCCTCACGGAGGGCTTTAACGACCAGGATGCTCTAGAGGCGCTTATGGAAGAAGAGGGGATTTCCGAGGCCCATAAAACGGCAATCCGCCGGCTCATTGATGAAGGGCCGCCCAAGGACGCGGAAGCCGATACTGAGGATACTGAAGATGCGTTCCTTTCAGAGGAACTTCCCGCAGAGGAATAGGGTTTCCCGTTCAATCCAAGCAGCCGTTCCTTAAGTACGCGCAGCAAACAATAAAACGCCGGCCTTACCCGGTAAGCCGCATAAGAAGTGAGATACAAGCATGATTGTTTCGATGATACAGATACTGTTTGAGGTTCCTGAAGTGGATTCGATTAAGGAGAAACGACGCATACTCCGGTCGGTCAAGGAGAAGCTCCAGCGCCGCTTTCACTTGAGCGCTGCAGAAGTGGACTTGCAGAATTCCCTGTCCTTTGCCCTTATCGGAGGCGCCCTGGTATCCAATTCCAGAGACTTTGGCGAGCAGGTCTTGCATAAGGCCCTGGCCATGATAGAACAGGAAGTACCGGTCCGTATTCAGGATGTGCGTATTCATTCGGAAGAATTTTAGTTTATAGAGAGAAGGACTATACATGAAACAGATTAAAGGGGGATTTACCCTCCTCATGGCCGCTATGCTCCTGTTGAGTTCCTGTATCGGGGTACGAGCGGATATTTCCCTGCGCCCGGATGGATCGGGAACCCTGGCCCTTGAGTACCGGCTGTCCCGTATGCTGGAGGCCCTGGGAAAACTCGACGGTAATGAACGGTGGCTCCCGGTTCCCCTGGGCAAGGCGGATTTTGAGCGTACCCAGGAGCGAATACCCGGGCTGAGGCTGCTGTCTTTTGCTTCAAAAGAGGATGACCTTGACCAGTATCATCAGGTCAAGCTGGAATTCTCCGATCCTGGCGTCCTGGTGCGTTTTCTCGATGCCACAGGACAGCGCGCTTCCCTGGTGCAGGAACAGGGAAGATACCGTCTCATCCTCACCTTTACCGAAGGCAGGGTAAAGGCGGATCAGGATATGCTGGCCCTGCTGAGCGCGGTGTCTGAGGGCTATGAGCTCCAGGTGAAGGTGTCTTTCCCCGCAGAGGGTTCCTTGCGGGTGTATGACCGGGAAGGAAGTTCCTGGGATACCTTGCCGGGAATCAGGGTGCTTCCCCAGGGGAAAGGGGTTTCCTTTATGGCTCCTCTGGGAGCGGTGCTGACCCATAACCAGGGCTTGTATATGGAACTGGGGTGGTAGAGAAGAGGACGGGCCCTTGTGGTGAACCGTTGTAGAGCGCGTATAGGCAGGCAGGTATGCATGAACTAATCATCGTATTAATTATGGGTAATACCTTGTTAATCTTTTTTATGGTGAAATATATGGTAGTCCCCAAACGGATCGAAATATTGCCGAAACTTTTAGCCGAGGGTAACCTCCAGGGGGTGATCAAATCGGCTCTGGCGATCATTGCACGACAACCTACGAGCGTAGAGGCCCATTATTACCTGGGTATGGCGTATCTGGCAGAAAAGAGATACTCCACCGCCCTCATTGAGCTTAAATTCGTATCCCAAATGGGGGTCATGGGAAGAGCTATTCCTGAGATAGACTTCAGACAGACTATGGCTCAACTGTTCATGCGCTGTAATCAACCGGAAGAAGCCATTAAAGAGTACCTTTTATTGATACGTTTAGCCCCTGAAAGAGCCGAATTCTATTACCAAGCAGGGAAACTCTTTATAGAACGGAATCGCCTCGATACTGCCAAGCAGTATCTCTATAAAGCCGTAGAACTGGATCCCCATGACAGCCGGTTCCACTGCGAGCTGGGCTCTCTCTTATACCAAGAACACCAGACCCAGGAAGCGAAAATTGAGTTGGAACGGGCCATACAGACTTCCCAGCACAATGGCCAGGCCTATTTTTATCTGGGTAAGCTCCTCAAGGATGCGCAAGATTATGCCACTGCGCTGCAAACCTTTGAACAGGCCCTGCAGAGCAAAGAGTATAGGATAAAGGCCCTCATAGAACGGGGGATCTGTTATATAGCCCTGGACGCTATGGATAAGGCGGTTTTTGAACTGGAATTGGTCATCAAGACCCTCGGCGATGAAACCCACCCGGATAGCCTCTATGCCCGGTATTTTCTGGGTGCCTGTTATGAACGGTTCAATCAAATCGATAAGGCCATTGCCCAATGGGATAAGATCTATGCGATAAAGCAGCATTTTCATGATGTGGGGAACAAACTTGTTCAATACGCGGATTACCGCTATGATATCCTCAAGGACTACTTGAACTATGGGGAAAAGGACTTCCTGGCCCTGTGTAAGGATATGGTAAGCAAGGGCATGGGTTTCACGGTTCAGGATACGAGGGCCATTCCCAATGGCAGTGAACTCCTCGTAATAGAAGGGAATGCCCTTAAGCATGAAAGCAACCGGGATGCCTACCGGCTCATTCGCTTTTACCGTATACAGGAACTGGTGCACGAGCAGCTCGTCTACACCATGCTGGCAGACCTAAAACGGCAAAATATACACCAGGGTATCATCATAACCAATTCCGGCTTTGCCAAAGATGCCATAGACTACGCAAAGGCCCGATCCGTGGAACTCATGGATAAGGACAAACTGATAACCTTACTGCAAAAGGTTCAGTAGACTGCATATATGCAATAAGGAGCACCATCATGTATGACAAAGAATCGTATAATGCCTCTAGCTACACTTCGCCCAAAGTATTAGCAAAACAAGGGCTTGCTGCGGTGGGGGGTATAGTCGGCGGGGCCGGCCTCTTGCTCATGGGGGCACTTCCCCCCATAGCAGGCATACTCCTGGGGGCTGTTGCGGGGATTGCCGGTATAGGAGCGCTTCTTTCCAAAGACCCCCAGGAGAAGAAACCCGGCGCCATCATTACCGTAGCAGGGGGCTTGGCCATCCTATCGCGGATCGGCATTCCGGTGATTAAACCCTTAGCCGGAGCCTTTCTGGGATTGGGAGCCTTGGGTTTCTTTGCGATGGGTATCTGGAACGGCATCCAATTCTTTAAGGGGCTTAAGCGCAGAGGGTGAAATACTTTTTTGAAACCTACGGCTGTCAGATGAATAGCGCCCAGTCTGCGGCCTTCAAGGGGGTCTTACGGGAACGGGGGTGGTCTGAGGCCCAAGACGGAACAGAGGCAGACCTGGTGGTCCTCAATACCTGTTCGGTGAGAATCGGTGCGGAAACCCGGGTCTGGGGGAGACTGGCCCAGTATGCAGCCCTCAAGAAAAAACGCAGGGCCCTGCAGCGGCCTTTTACCCTGCTGGTAGCCGGCTGCATGGCTTCCCGTTTGGGCGAGACCCTTAAACAGGAGGCCCCCGCAGTGGACCAGGTGCTCGGAACCAGCGAGACTTCCCGGTTTCCCCGTATCCTGGAATCCCTGGAACAGGGCCTTCCCCTGCAAGCCCTAAACCCGGAACAGGCATCCCCCGAAGAAAAGCCGGTATTTTCCTTTGCCGCCTTCCACGGGGAGCAAGGGCAGTTCCGCAGTTTTATCCCCATCATGCACGGGTGCAACAACTTCTGCTCCTACTGTATTGTGCCCTATGTGCGGGGCCGGGAAGTATCCCGGGATCCCCTCTCCATCAGGGAAGAGATTCGGACGGCTGCCCGGCGGGGGGTTCGGGAGATCACCCTCTTAGGGCAGAATGTCAATTCCTATCAATGGAAATCGAGCAATCCCGGGGAATCCCTTGATTTTCCCGGGCTCTTGGCAGTAGTGGCCCATGAAGCGGAACAAAACGGCATACCCTGGGTCAGGTTTTTATCCAGCCATCCTAAGGATCTCTCTGCTGAGGCTATCCGAGTCATGGCGGCCCACCGGGTGTTTTGCCGGCATCTGCATCTGTGCGTCCAGCATGGTTCCAATGCCATCTTGGCTGCTATGAACCGGGGCTATACCCGGGAAGCCTACTTGGAACTGGTAGCGGAAATCCGGGAAGCCATGCCGGATATAAGCCTCTCCACGGATATGCTCATCGGTTTCCCTGGGGAAACCCAAGGGGATCTGGAACAGACCCTCTCCTTAATGGAAGCGGTGAAATTCCTCTATGCCTATATGTACCATTACAACCCACGGGAGGGTACTGCTGCCTTTACGCTCCCGGGCCGCATCAGTGAAGCCACGAAACGCCAGCGTCTTGCCCGCGTCATTGCATTGCAAAAGGGACATACACTAGAATTATTACAATCACGTATTGGCTTACGGGTAAAAGTCTTGATTGAAGGGATTTCCCGGAAAAATGCCAATGAGTTATTAGCCCGCACGGAACGGGATGAAATGGTGGTGGTTCCCGGCAGCCCCGCGCTGATAGGCTCTTTTGCGAACCTGCATATCAGTTCCCTGCAGGGTAATACTTTCCGTGCAAAGGAGTTATCTTTATGTACTTGCGGCTACTCGGATTCATTATAAGCCTGGTTGTATTTATGTTTTTCACCTTGCTCAATTTAGAAAACCGCTGTGATTTCAAGTTTTGGGTCACCGATGATGCGGTTTTCCGGAATGTGCCGGTGTATTTAACGGTTTTTGCGGCTTTTGCCGCAGGGATGCTCTGTGCGTTCCCGGTTATGTTTTTAATGCAGCTGCGAAAAAAGAAACGGGACAAGGCAGGCAACCCTTTAGGTTCCCATGCCATGGAGGGCAAAAAAAAGGGGAAGAAGTCCCGCAACTCAGAGGAGGAGCTGGGTACTCCTGGAGCGTCCTAGGGGTCTTTCGTATAGAGAAGAGGTTTGTATGCAGGTGTCCTATAGGATCGCCACTCTATCAAGAAACGGGAGAGAGAGGAGGCTTTTCCGGTGGGGACTGCTGCTGGGAATACTGGGAAGCCTGGGATTCGGACTGTATGCCCAAAGTGCCGATAGGGTCCTCTTGGGAGAAGAGATACGACGCCTTGAAGAAACCGTAAGCATCTCCAAGCTTCCCTCTGGGGAAAAACAGGAAGCCTTCATACGGTTGGCCCAGATCCTCCAACTGACCGGGAACTTTGAGGGAGCAGCCACGGCATGGAAGGAGGCATCTGAAGCGGATCCCCAAAACCGTCATGACGTCGCCCTCTTGGAAGGAGCTTTCTGTTTGGTGGCCCTGGGAGAACTAGACCAGGCACAAGCCCAGGTGAAACCCCTCCTGCAAAACCCGCATCCCGGTACCCGGCTTAAGGCCCGCTATTTGAATGCCCAGATCCAAGCCTTTGGCTCAGGCGAGCTTGAGCCCCTGCAAGCCCTCCTGGATGATTCCGACTATGAGCGCTATATTCCCGGCATATACTATACCCTGTGGCAACTATCCGATACAGAACAGTACAAAACCAAGCTCCTCTCCGCCTATCCCCAAAGCCCGGAAGCCCGGATTGCAGGGGCTTCCAGCAGCGACCCGGTAAGCCCCCTGCCCTTGGCGCTCTGGCTGTTGTTTCCCGGTCGTGAGCAGGTAAACTTGGCAGCCCCGGTACCGGATGCACCGAGAAACCCCTCGATTCCGACCGCAGATAAAGCAGCCCCGCTCCTACAAACCGGCCTTTTCAGCAGGGAAGCCAATGCCCAGGCTATGGCGGCACAGCTTAAGGCCGCGGGTTTTGAAGCCGCGGTTGCCCCACGACTGGTAAAAGGCAAGTCCTATTGGGCGGTAACGGTTATTTCCGGGCCGGATATACAGAAGACCATGACCAGCTTGCAAGAAAAAGGTTTTGAGTCCTTCCCGGTTTTTTAAGGAGCCTGGTTCTTGGGGAAGCGTTTGCCGGGTTTATCCAGCTATGACCCTACCCTTAATCTGAAGGCTAGGCTATACTAGACCCATAAGGAGAAGTTACCATGCATGAAATACGGGTTACCTTTGCTGATGGCCGTTCCCTTACCTGTCCTTTCGGAACCCCGGCAGAAACCTTAATCGAACATCTTGGAATAGCCCAGGAGGCATTAGCGGCCGTTAAAGTCAACAACGAAATCCTGCCCCTTTCTGCACCCCTTGAGGTGAATGCCCAGGTAGAAGCGGTATCTTTAGAAAGCCCTGAAGGCATGATGATATACCGTCGTTCTCTGGCTTTTCTGTTGGCTATGGCAGCACAAAGATTGTTTCCTACGCGAAAACTCTATGTAGGCCATTCTCTGGGTAACAGTTATTACTACACCTTTCTGGTGGGAGTCCCCGCTAAAAAGGATGTTGAATCCCTGAAACGGGAAATGCAGGCTTTGGTTGAGGCAGACCTCCCGATAAGCGTACAGCTTATGGCCTATACCGAAGCCTTACGCCTTTTTGAAAAAAACGGGCAAACCGATACGGCCCTGCTCCTTGAGGAACGGAGCGATTCCAAAGTACGGATCAATGAATGTAACGAGTTTAGCGACTTGTATATCGAAGCCCTGGTACCCAGTACCGGTCTGCTTAGGGTCTTTGATCTTATCCTCTATCAAGGGGGCTTTCTCCTGTGTTTTCCTGGAATCGGACAGGGCAGTAGCCTTACGGCCTTTGAAGACAGCCCTATCATTTTTTCGGTGTATAATGAATACAAGAAATGGGGACGCATCGTGGGCCTTCATGCAGTGGGCCATCTTAACCGGATAGTCCGGGAACGGACCATCAAAGACTACATCAGGATAGCCGAAGCCTTCCAGGCAAAAAAGCTCGCTGAAATTGCGGATGCCATCTATGCCGGAAAAGAAACCGTCAAAATGGTGCTTATTGCCGGTCCTTCCAGTTCCGGGAAAACCACCACGGCAAAACGGCTTTCCATAGAGCTTAAGGTCATGGGCATTGAGCCTATTGCCATTGGATTGGATGATTACTATGTGAACACCGATAAAACCCCTCGGGATGCGAAAGGTGAACCAGACTACGAATGCCTGGAAGCCTTGGACATCCCCTATTTCAATCAACAACTGCTGGACCTCTTTAACGGGGAGGAGGTAACCCTGCCCCTGTATGATTTCAAAACCGGGCGCCGCCGGGAATCAGGAGGGAGGACTATCCGCCTGGGACGGCGAACCGTACTGATTATCGAGGGCATCCACAGCCTCAACGATGCCCTCACCCCTCAAATAGACAGGGATATCCAATTCAAGCTGTATGTGTCTGCCTTGACCCAACTTACCTTGGATGATCACAACCGGATCCCCACCAGTGATCATAGGCTCCTGAGGCGCATGGTCCGGGATTATCAGTTCCGGGGAACCAATGCGGTCAATACCATTAAGATGTGGCCCAGTGTACAGCGGGGAGAACGGCAGTATATCTTTCCCTTCCAGAACGAGGCAGATGCTGCCTTTAATTCTGCCTTGAGTTATGAGCTGTCGGTGTTGAAATTCTACGCCGAACCCCTGCTCCATTCGGTGAAACCCAGTAACCCTGAATATGCCGAAGCCTCCCGGCTCCTGTCCTTCCTCAAAAACTTCGCGCCCATTCCTCCTCAATACGTGCCCGGACAGAGTATACTGCGTGAGTTTATTGGAGAGAGTGAGTTTAAATACTAAATGGACCGGGTAGAGGAAAAGGGGAAAGCCGCGAGCCCCCGGCTCGTTCAGGATGAGGCAAGGGCTATGCCGGTCCTGGAGTTTGACACAGGGCTGGATACTCAAGCCTTTGCCCAGCTCAAGCTGGCCCATCTTATTACCACTGCAGGCTATGTGGTGAGCCCCTCAGGTTCATGGACACGCTGGAAACCCCTAGGAGTTCGGGAGCAGCAGGGAACCATGCGTATCCGGGGCCCTGGGTTTACCGGAGAACGGCTGGATATGCTCATTACCGATGAACGCCGTAAGGACCAGGCCTTGGATGGCCTGCGCCTTTGGATACGGGCCCTGCGCTTTTTGGAAACCCAGGAGGATCTTCCCGCGGCGGTCCTAGGCCCTGCAGGAGCCCTGCTTGCTCCTTCGGGAGCTATCCTTTTCCCTCCAGCGGAACTCCTCAGGTACAGCCTCAAGGCAGAGGACGCATGGCTGAGAGGGGTGGAGGCCTATGTGCATCCGGATCTCCCCGGGCTGGGGGGTGTGGCTTTTACTGCCGGGGCCATGCTCTACCGGATATGCTGCGGTGTGCCTCCCTTTCCCAATACCAACCTGGAGCTACTCCACAAGGACATACGGGAAGGGGTTTTTCTCCCCCCGTATCTGGCCCTTCCGGGCATGGATGACAAGCTGGCAGCGCTCATAAGCCAGGCCCTCATGCCCGTGAGGGACAAGCAAGCGGCCCAAGCCCCTTTGGGACTGAGCGCGTTAGCAGAGGCCCTGGGCCCTCCTGGTTCTGCCCCGCTCGCTTCCTACCTGCATGAGCTGGCCCCCCAGGAGCAGGAGCGGCTCAGCCGGGAACGAGCGCGGTTTATTAAGCAGCATAGCCTCCGGGTACGGATCAGACGGGGTATCCACCGGAACCGGGGGCTTTTAGCCGGTATAGTCATGGGGGTGCTCACGGTTGTGTTGGTGATACGGAGCGTGATGGTTGACCGGGGCAAGGGGCCCAGCACCCAAGGGATGGAACCGCAAGCCGTGGTAGCGGCCTATTATGCGGCTATGGGAACCCTGGATCATCCGCTTATGGACGCCTGTGTCCTGGGAAAGGCCGGAAAGGATGATATTGCTATGGTTACCAATTTCTTTGTCATAAGCCGGGTTCGCCAAGCCTATGAAAGGGAGCTCCCTGGGGTGCTCCCTGCCCAGGAATGGATAGCTGCCGGGTCTCCACCTACAGCGGCGGCGGTTTTTGGGGTTTCGGATCTGATCCTTGAGGGCATAGACCTGGACGAAAGCGATGGGGAGCTAAGTTTTGCGGCTTCCTACCGGCTGTGGCTTCCCGGAGCCTTCCGGGAGGCCGGGGAAGCGGAAAGCCTAGAGCCCCTTTCCCGAATGGATCGTATCCGGCTTACCCGGTACCAAGGGGCTTGGCGCATCGCCGAGATACAACGGAACCCCTAGGAGCCGGTGGGACATAAAGGCGAAAAACAGGAACAATGAGCACCCTCTTTATCGTCCCAAAGGGATGTCCTTCACCAGCAGCGTAGCCGGGGTGGTTCCTCTATCCTCACCGTATCCCCCGATTGCTCTATCACATACAAGCCCGCTCCTAAGGCCGCACGCCTCACCCCTTCAGGCAGTATCGCCCCCGCCAGGGCTCCACGGATCTCCCGTCTGTCTCCCTTCTTGTCTTTATATCTTCTCAAAAACTCAAGGCGGTTTATGTGTTCGCTCACATCTTGTTCAGTGGGTTTGCTTTTCACTTCCACCCCAACCGTGTATGTCGCATTTTCCAGGAGGATGTCAAACTCCGCTTCTATGCGGCCGGTTTCGGGGTTATAGAACTTGCGTTCTTTGGCTATATCCTCAAAATGGTAGTTCAAGGCATTGAACTTCTCGATGATATTGGGTAAGACCAGGTGTTCGGCCAGTTCACCGAAACG
>JAITEL010000071.1 GCA_031282065.1 Treponema sp. | reverse complement strand
CCGCTTTTCTGTTCCTTTTCCCGCTTCCCCTTGACCCTGCGCCCGGATAAGGGGCGTCCATTCGCCGGGTATTCCGTATTAGCCCCTTTGTTCGTCTCTGTGAGAAAACGCTCCGGGGAAAGGTGTGTTCTGAAACAGGCAAGGACAAATATGGGGCAAGTTTAGAGCAATAGGGGGGCTATTCCACCTGGCAATAGGAGGCAATTCCACATCCATAGGTTAGTCGTCTTAACTCATAGGCTAGTTGTCTTAACTCACAGGTTAGTTGTCTTAACTCGTAGGCTAGTCGTCTTAACTCGTAGGCTAGTCGTCTTAGCTTATAGGTTAGTCGTCTTAGCTCATAGGTTAGTTGTCTTAACTCATAAGTTAGCGACCTTAACCGACATGTTAGCGGACTGGGCTTATGAGGCAGGAAGCCCCTGGAGCGGGCAAGGGGGCCTGCTCCAGAACGCAGCGGGGCGGTGCCGCTTCTGAGGGAAGGCGGGAAACGGCGGGGTCTATGGGGGGAGCATAAAAAAAGGGCCATGCGACGCATGACCCTTTTGAGATGAAGTTCAGCGGGGATTAGAAGGTGTACTCAAAGATGACGGGAACGGAGAACACTCCCGCATCTTTAACTTTGTTGACTTCGGTTCCCACATGATAGGCCAGGCCGCCCTTGATGGAGGCGCCGCCGTAGGTCTTCTTAAGCCAGGCGCCGAAACCGACACGGATTCCGCCGTTCTTTTCGGTAGACGTACCTTCATTTATGACTTTGTCATTCTTATCGGTGTCTTTTCCGATGAACTCAAAGCCCACATCCAAACCAGCGGACAAGCCTTCCGAGACAGCGTCTAGCTTGTAAGAAGGCCACAGATGGACATTGATATTGGGACCAAGCTTATACTCATAATTGTCCGAAGATACTTTGCCTCCAAACTGACCGTCCACCCGTGCCTTGATGTCCAGGGCGTCCAGGGTATAGCCCGCGCCCAGAGAAACCTGGAAGGGAGCCTGGTATTTGTTATCATCCGTTATTTTTACGTACCCGGACCCGGTCCCCCCCCCCACAGGATAGTCGGTGACCTCATAGGTATCAAAAGCGAGAGGGATCTTGCCGCCCAGATCGATCACAAGCCCCGACACGCCGGTAAAGGCAAAGGCCGCCTCAATGCGGCGAACATTGAGGGGATTTGCCAACCAAGTCTCCGTTAGGTCTCCAACTTTGAAAATATAGCTGGCCCCTACATACTGGGCCCGGACCAGACCGATATTCTCGATGGTAAAGCCAACGCCCGCCTGGATCTTCTCGTAAGTATGAGCTATATTCCCTTCCGTCTTTGGGTCTCCCTTTACCGCACTGGTGCTATTATCCCATTCGGAATAGGTATAGGTACCGGTAAGAAAAGGATTACCACTTTTCGCAACAAATTGGTCGAGGGAGGGAACCGAAACGCCGATATAGAGGGGCTCAATGGGGGTGATGCCCAGCATAAAACCGACGGGAGTAGAATCAGCCCCCCAGCCTTGAGACC
The DNA here is from genome assembly GCA_031282065.1 of Treponema sp. Classification (GTDB taxonomy): domain Bacteria; phylum Spirochaetota; class Spirochaetia; order Treponematales; family Breznakiellaceae; genus JAIRLU01. The sequence continues at coordinate 16,699 of JAITEL010000071.1, read as the reverse complement.
TGAAGCGGCTGAAAATAGCATCCGGATCCTTCATGTTCAGGGTATACTTCTGCCAGTTGTCGTCCCCGATCTTCCCCCGAAGGGTATCGTTCACGAACTTGCCCGCCTCGATCTTGAGCTGGCTTATGGGCTTCCACCACACTTCCGCAAAATCATCGAAGTTGATTTGACCAGCGGGACGTATAGGAAAAAACTGGAGCTTAAAATTAATCCCTACATTCTCGGTTCCCGCGGTTATGCCGATTCGAGCCCGAGGTCCAGTGTCGTCGGCGTCCCTCCCCACAGCTGCGCCTATCTGGGCATCCTTCCCGTCAGGGACAACCACCTGAAGCGGCATCACCACCGCATCAACCTGACCGCTTACGGAAACCTCCGCAAAACCGGCCCCCGCTAAAACCATGAGTACAATTGAAAGAGCAATGAGCTTTTTCATAGTTCCTCCTTAATACTTCCTGGAGAGAAACGGTCAACGACCGTCCAGTCCCTCCTTAAGGTACTTATAAAAAATGAGGACCCCGTCTATCCGTGCCGCGGACAGATCAGGGCCCTCATATTTCTTCACATTCTCAGACTCACGAGTAAACCGGTAAACCCTCCCCTCTTGAGGGAAAGCGCAGGAGACCTCCGTATAGGATATAACAGAATTACAACAGGGGGGGGGGGGGGGGGGTACTATATAAATAATTAGCGAACCGCTGCTGCGTGATTTCATCAAAACACCTTCACCCGTTTTTACACCGCCCTACAGGGCAGCCTTCATATAACTCTTATATAATACTCCCCTCCCGATCCGGTTGTCAAGAATAAAATGCAGGGATTTTCCATTTTTGCCCTGAAAAAAATACCCTGCTCTTTTATACCAATAAAATAAGTATTGCTATGAAAGTTTCGGCGCCCCGGCTCCTTCTCCCTGTAAGGTCCCGGCTCAGCCCAAGGGAATGAGTAGCCATAACAGAGGAGAACCGGTATAGTTATAGGTAATCCAGCAAGGCTACGGAGTGAACGGCATGGCCTATATCGAATTCAGGGATGTGTGCAAATACTACTATCTAGGGGAAAAAGGGACGAACCGGATCATCGCCGCAGATGCCATGAGCTTTGGCATCGAAAAAAGCGAATTCTGCGTTATCGTCGGTCCCAGCGGCGCGGGGAAGACCACCCTCCTTAACATGCTGGGAGGCATGGACTCCTGCGACCAGGGGACCATCATCCTGGACGGCTGCGTCATAAGCCGCATGAACGAGAAGCAGCTGACCGATTACCGCCGCTACGACGTGGGCTTTGTCTTTCAGTTTTACAACCTTATCCAGAACCTCACGGCCCTGGAAAATGTGGAACTGGCCTCGGAAATATGCCTTGACCCGTATGACCCCAGGGAGACCCTGGCTGCGGTGGGCCTTTCCCGGCGTATGCATAATTTTCCTGCCCAGCTTTCCGGCGGAGAACAACAGCGGGTTGCCATTGCCCGGGCCCTGGCCAAAAACCCCAAGATCCTCCTGTGTGATGAACCCACGGGCGCCCTGGATTATCAGACCGGGAAGCAGATACTCACGCTTCTGCAAGAGAGCTGCCGGAAAACCGGTAAGACCGTCATCCTGATCACCCACAACCAAGCCATTTCCCCCATAGCAGACCGGGTTATTCACCTTAAAAACGGTCGTATCCTTAAAGTAGAGCGCCAGGAAGCCCCGGCGGAAGTGGAACACATCGAATGGTAAACCCCAACGGGGCCGCGCTTCCCTTTAAGCAGCAGAAGCCTAAGCTCAGAAACCTCGGAAAAACCTACGGTACCATCATCCTGCGGGAGATCCGCTCAAGCCTGGGGCGTTTCCTTTCCATCTTTGCCATTGTTGCCCTGGGGGTGGGCTTTCTCTCGGGCCTGCTGGCCACCACGCCGGATATGAAGGCCTCGGTGGATCGCTACTTCGATAGAAGCAATATGATGGACCTGTCCATCAAAGCCACTATGGGCATAAGCAGGGCCGACCTGGACGCCCTCTCCCGGCTTGAAGAGGTCGCCCTGGTCCAGGGGGCCTATGTCATGGACGCCCTGGTCCAGACCTCCCGGGAGGAGGAACTGGTTACCCGAATTTACGGGCTTCCCCTGGACAGTCTCAAGGAGGAGGGATTTGTAAACCACCTGGAACTGCTCTCCGGCCGGCTGCCTGAACACGTGGATGAATGTCTGGTCCAGGAGCCCGGAGGCTTTCTCCTTCCCATCCCCCTGGGAACCGTACTTTCCATCTCAGATGCCTCCTTTGCTGCCGATACCTTTGCCCGCAAGGCCTTTACCGTTACCGGTATAGTCAGGAGCCCCCTCTATATTTCCACTGAACGGGAACCCAGCAGCATGGGCAACGGCCGTCTGGCTATGGTCATGTATATCCAGGAAAAGGCCTATGCGCTCCCGGTCTATACGGATTGCGCGGTCACCCTCAAACCGGCAAGGCCCCTGAGGGCCTTTACCGCGGCCTACCAAAGCATGGTGGACCGGTCCAAGGGGGCCATTGAAGCCCTGGGCAGGGAACGTTCTGAGATTCGTAAATCGTTCATCCTCGCAGAAGCGCGCAGCCGGGCCCAGGAACAGCTGGCCCGCTCAGCAATCGAATACGAGCAAGGAAAAGCTGCTGCCGAAAAGCAGCTTGCCGCGGCCCGTAAAGAACTGGACCGGGGGGCTGCGGAAATCGCCGCGGGGGAAGCAGAGCTGGCTACTGCGGAAAGCCGCTTGGCCCAGGGTAAAGCAGACTTTGCCGCAAACCAGCGCCGTGTTACCAAAGAAATGCAGGATAGTGAACAGCGGCTCAACCAGGGAGCGGCCGCATGGGCCCAGGCACAGCAGACCCTCACGGCAAGCAAGGAAGAGCTTGATGCAGCCGCGGTCCAGGTGGAAAAGACCAGAGCGTCTTTTTTCAGGATGCTTTTTCCCAAGGCCCGCCGGGGAGTGGCGGAATACGATGCAGGCCGTGCCGCCCTGGAAGCGGGTGCAGCGCGGCTTAGGGCAGAAGAAGGGGAACTACGTAAGGCCAGAGCCCTGCTGGAAGCCGGTAAACGTCAAGCTGACCAGGAATTCTCCCAAGCCCAGGCTGCGCTTGCCGCAGGGGAACAGGAAATCGCCGAGGCCCGGGACAACCTGAGCGCAGCTAAGGCACGGCTTGCCGCGGGGGAAGCTGCGTACAGGGCTCACGCTCAGGAAGCCCGGCAAGCCTTGCAAGACGGGGCAGCAGCCCTTGACTATGCCCGGAAGCAGGTAGAGGAACTGAGCATAGAGACGCCCCGCTGGTACGTGCTGGACCGTACTACCAATATAGGGTGTATAAACTACCAGATAAATGCGGAAAAAATCGCGGATGTGGCCAAGGTCTTTCCCCTGTTTTTTCTGCTTATCGCGGTCTTGGTAGCCCTTACCACCATGACCCGCATGGTGGAGGAGGATAGGATTTCCATCGGCACCTTAAAGGCCCTGGGGTATAAAAAACGGATCATCCTGTACAAGTACCTGGTGTACGGCGGCTTAACCGGAGTCTTGGGCTGTGCAGTGGGGATGGGAGCCGGTTTTCAGGGACTGCCTGCCATCATCTACCATGCCTATGCCACCAGGTATCACCTGCCCCCTTTGGTAACGGAATTTAACTGGTCCTTCGCCCTTATCGCCTGTACCCTGGTCTTGAGCTGTACCCTGGGGGCTACGGTATATGCCGCATATCACACCCTCTGGGAAAAGCCCGCCTCCCTCCTGCTGCCCCGGCCCCCCAAATCCGGGAAACGGATCTTTCTTGAATACCTGCCGTGGATCTGGACCCCTATGCGGTTTACCCATAAGGTTACCGCCCGAAACCTTATCCGGCAGAAGAAGCATTTTTGCATGACCGTTACCGGGATTGCCGGCTGTACGGCCCTCATGGTAGCGGCCTTTGGACTTCGGGATTCGGTGATCGATATTGCCAAAACCCAGTTTGAGGAGATCCTCCGTTACGATGTACAGCTTACCTTTTCCCTGGAGGAGGACGCGCTTCCTCAGCCTCCAAAAGGGCTCCCTTTGCGTACATGGCTTCCCATACACAGTGAATCCGCCCTGCTTTCCCCGGATAGGGATACCCCGGGGCTCAATGTCTCCCTGGTGGTTCCCCAAAACCCCCAAGCCCTGGGAGCGTATATCACCCTGCGGGACCGGAAAACCCGGCGCCCCCTCTCCTTCTCCCCTACCTCGGTGCTCGTTACGGAAAAAATAGCGGAATCCTGGGGGCTTAAACCAGGGGATGCGGTGGTGCTGGAAAATGCCCGAGGCCGGAACGGCTCCTTCACCCTATCGGGGATTACCGAAAACTACGTGGGTGCTACGGTTTATCTTGGCCCTGAGGTGTATATTCAGGAATTTGAGAGCCCCCCAGCATACCAGACCCTTTGGGCCCATACAGACCAGGGGGGTGTCATGCAGGATGAACTTATGGCGGATCTGCTCTCTCATAAGGAGATACGCAGTGTGGAGTTTACGGCTCAAGTTCAGGCCTCATACACCGAGCTGCTTGACAGCATCGGGTTTGTGGTCCTGGTGCTCATCTTCGCTGCAGGGGGGCTTGCCATGATCGTGCTCTACAACCTCACCAACATTAACATTACCGAGCGAACCAGGGAGATCGCCACCCTGCGGGTCTTGGGCTTCCACCAGGCTGAAGCCGCAGCGTATATATTCCGGGAAATAAGCCTCCTCAGTATCATTGGCGCGAGTGTGGGCCTCTTGCTGGGTATTCCCCTCCATAGGTTTATCATTGGGGTTGCGGAGAATGCGGATCTCATGTTCGGCAGACGCATCACACCGCTGAGCTTTTGGCTTTCTGTGGCCTTGACCCTGATCTTTTCCGCAGGGGTGGATCTGGTCATGCTGAAAAAACTGCGGCACATCAAGCTGGCCGATTCCTTGAAGGCCCAGGATTGACGTGCGCTGGTTTTGTAACTATAGGCATCCTTTATGGTTTATATACATGTTTATTTCTAAAAGTATGGGCCTTGAGTAGCAATTTCTGTTAAATAAGCGGGCAATACGGTATACTTTTGATTGAACAATACACAGTTTTCCTAGTATGATAGAGTATACGAGTTTTGAATAATAGGGAATTAAGAAGCTTCTCTATTTAAAAGAACATTACGCTCAATTAAGGAGTGAAAAAAGTCTTTGTTTACGAGCGCACCCTTGTCGTTTGATATAATGAAAACATATAGAGAAAAGATGAAATATTTAGAAAGGGTTTTAGTACATGTTGGACATCGGGCACATCCATCGTAAAGAATACGAATTACACGCGGACCGAGCCGAATCTCTGGTCATTGCCGAAGCGCCCGGCAGGGTTCATTACTTAGGTGAGCATGGTGAGCCAAAGGCCGGATTATTTCTTTCTTCCGCAATTGATCGGTATATCCGAATTGCGGTGAGTCCCCGCAAAGATAGTTCCCTTCGCTTTTATGCTGCCGACCTGGGAGAACGAAAACGAACCACCTTAGTCAATCTCAAGTATAAACGGGAAGACCGGTGGGCTAATTATATCAAGGTGGCTATCCATCTATTCGCCACTATGGGGTATCCGGTAAAAGGACTTAATTTTACTGTGAGTGGGGATATTCCTCAGCATATTGGGCTTGCTTCTTCATCGGCCATAGAAGTAGCTGCCGCTACGGCTCTGCGGGGATTTTTCAAGGTGGATATCAGCGATGAGGACCTGTTAGAACGGCTTATCCTTTCCAATAAGCTGTTCTTTGAGGAGCCTACCAACCCCATTGATTATGTCATTGCCCTGGCTGCTCAGGAGGATGAGTTTCTCATTATTGATGAAGCCACCTTGGAGTTAAGCCGGGTGAAATCAAGCATTTCTGCGTATAAGATCCTCATCATGGATTCTCGAGTACCCCGTATGGGGGTGGAAGATGAACTCAAAGAGCGCCAGCATGACATAAAGAAGGGTCTTGAATTGCTCGCTCAGAAAAAAGAAGGGGCCAGTTTGCGGAATTTTGTTACCGCAGATCTGATTGAATCCATGGGAGATCTCCCAGAAGAAATCCGGCGGCGGAGTATGCATATCGTCCAGGAACTCAGACGGGTGTATGATGCTGAAGAGGCTCTTAACAAGACGGATCTCCCGGCCCTTTCCAAGGTTATATTCCATTCCCACGAGAGCCTTAGGGACCTGTATGAGGTGTCCTGTCCGGAGATTGACTGGCTGGTGAAACGGGCGCAGGAGATAGACGGCGTCCTCGCTTCCCGTATGACCGGTCGAGGCTTTGGGGGCTGTACCTATACCATTATTGAAGAATCCGCGATTGAAGAATACCAGCGACGGCTTGAGGATTATGAACGGATCTTCGGCTTCCATCCGGTTCTGTATATGATCAAACCTGCTGCAGGAACCCGGCTTGTATCAGCGTAAGGGACCGGGAGTTTTATGAATATACTGGTAACTAACGATGATGGCATACGGGAAGAGGGCTTGACTCTCTTGGCAGAGGCTTTGCGTGCCCAGGGCCGACACCGGATTTATGTTGTAGCGCCAGATTCAAATCGTTCCGGGGTTTCTCATAGCGTATCTTTTTTATCGGTTCCTATTTGTTTGACCCCTCAGGGAGCAGATACCTGGGCCTGTTCAGGCACTCCCGCGGACTGCGTTATAACGGTCCTTTTGGGGGCCCTCCCGGTTAAGCCGGACCTGGTGGTATCGGGTATCAATAAAGGTGCGAATCTGGGGACCGATATCGTCTATTCCGGTACTGCCGCAGCGGCCCGACAGGGGAGTTTTCACGGTCTTCCGTCCATAGCCTTTTCCCTGGCAGGGGAGGGTCCTTTTTACTGGGAACCGGCGGTATGCTTTGTAGTGGAGCAGCTTGAAGCATTGATAGCCCCCTGGAAGGCAGGTACGTTCATCAATGTAAACATCCCCAATAGTCCTAGAGGCCCTGAAGGTATACGGACTACTTTTCCTTCTTTGCGGATTTACCATGACGGGGTATCGCTCTTTGATGCGCCTGATGGCAGGAAATACTGTTTTATTAATGCCGGCGCAGTATGGGCTGAACCGGAAAAAGGTTCAGACTGGGATGCGGTCTCTCAAAACTACGTCTCCGTAAGCCCGGTATACGTGCATCCTGTGGTCGGCCGGGATCTCTGTCCTGGTGCACCGGAATATGCCGCTGTGGCACTACGTCCCCCTCAAAAATAACAATGAAAGCCCTCAGATTTCAGTGAAGAAATTTTTGATTTGGTTAGATAATTAATAAAGGAGTCGGTTGTACATTTTGGTCTTCTGTTGCTTCCCTATTGCGAGGGGTGGCTAGATGAATATGACTTCTTAAGTAGTAGTGCTTATAGTACTATGGTTAGAAACAAGGGGGCTATGATGATGACGGAAACGCGTACGGAAGAAACATTACAAGAAGGAATTCGCCTTTTTAATCTAAAGCGATGGGATATGGCATTGCGGATATTTCAACAGTTACAGAGCAATGCGAGTGGGGATACCCAAGTTACTAGTGAGCTTGCCTATTATTTGGGACTTTGTTATACAAAACTCGGGCGTTTTGAAGATGCCCTCCTTTATCTGGAACAAGTGGTAAATGCCGAATCGAATATTATGAGGGTATATCAATGCCGTTTGACCTTGGCCTATATCTATGTCATTACGGAGCGGGCGAAAATGGCGGAATTTGAACTTAATCGTCTCTCGGAAATCGGCTTTGAATCGGTCCAGCTCTATACGGTCATGGCCTATTCCGCCTGTTCTGAGGGGCAGTATCAAAAAGCAGTAGAACTGTATGCCAAGGCCCTGCAATTAGATAATACCAATGCCACTGCTATGAATGGTCTGGGGTATATCTTGGTAGATACGGCTATGAATGTGCAGCAAGGACTGGTGTTCTGCAAGAAAGCAGTGGATCGTAACCCTGACAATCCGGCGTATCTTGATTCTTTAGGATGGGCCTATTTTAAGAATGGGGATACTACAGAAGCGAGAACTTGGCTTCGCCGAGCCTTGGGTATAGCCTCCTTGGCATCCCAGCAAAAAGAGATACGAAACCACATACGGATCGTAGCAGGAGAGACCTGATGCAGTCCTTGAAAATCATACAGAGTACCCAGCTTGGGAGGATGCTTTGTTTTGGTTTCTTGCTGTGTATTGCGTCTTTTGTGCTCGAAGCTCAAGAGAGTTTTGACGGTGCAGATCTGGATACCCTTTATGCCCGGGAGGAATTTCGGCTGGGAGTCCAGGCGTATAATCGTTTTGCCTTTAACGAGGCTATCCTCTCTTTTGAGCAAGCCCTGTCGTTTCGTCCTGGGGAGCCCCTCATTATGGATTGGCTGGGCCGGGCCTATTACCGGTCTGGTCTGGAAGAAACAGCCCTGCGACAGTGGCGTTTAGCCGCCGGGGTATACAGCCCCGCCTCAGAGGATGCCCTGTTGCTCGGTAGCCGTATCGAAACGGTGCGAAACCGGCGCAGCCTTTTACCCATCCTAGAGGATGGGATCCGGTATGTAGCAGCAGGCCGGTATCCTGGCCGTTATGATACCATAACTATTTTCAAACAGCCCACCGCGGTCTTACCCCTGGAAGACGGGTCTGCTTGGGTGGTAGCCTACGGCAGTAATGAACTGGTCCGTATTGACGTAAACGGTATAGTCAGGCAGCGTCAGCGAGGTCCCCTCAACGGGTTTGACCGGCCCTATGACCTGGTAAGGGGTAAGGACGGCAGGCTTTTTCTTTCGGAATACCGCGGGGGGCGGGTGAGCGTACTTACCAGCACAGGGGAGTGGCAATCCTATATCGGGACTAAGGGACAGGGAAACGGGATGTTTGTAGGCCCCCAGAATTTAGCGGTAGACGAAGAAGGCTACCTGTATGTGGTGGATTATGGTAATTGCCGGATTTCCAAGTTTGATCCTGATGGGGTTTTCATCCTCTCTCTCGGTACCAAAAGCCCAGGGTTTGCGGGTTTTCTTTCTCCTACGGGTATCGCAGCCCGAAACGGTCGGGTATATGCCGCTGACAGCGTAGCAAAACGGATCTATGTGTTTGACAGGAACGGAACCTATCTGGGTGTGCTCGTTCAGGAAGGTTTAACTGGTCCTGAAAGCCTTCGGTTTCTCCCTGATGGACGACTCCTGGTGGCAGATACCAATCGCATTCTCCTTATTAATCCTGATTCTGCGGTCATCCAAGAGATAGGGGTGGCCGGTAATTCCCGGATGCATATCGTGGGAGCTGCCATGGATCATAATGGTAATGTATTAGCCGCTAATTTTCAGGAAAACGAAGTTGCGGTAATGACGCGGTTTACCGATATGGCTGCAGGACTTTTTGTGCAGATAGACCGGGTGGTGGCGGATATGTTTCCCAAAGTTACCCTGGAGATTTCCGTGCAAGACCGGCTTCGGCGGCCCATTCTGGGTCTTGACGGTAGGAATTTTCTGCTGAGTGAGAAAGGCAATACCGTGGCGGAGCAGCAATTTATGGGCGCAGCCTATCAATCGGGAAGCGCTGATATAGCTATCCTGATGGAGCGCTCCCCCCAGACCCTAGGTCTCCAAGATGATTTAGTGGCTGCGGCCCGGGATATTAGCGGGAGTCTTAAAGGCAAGGTGGTTTCCCTCATTTCTGCAAGTGAGCAGCCCCTGAAAGAACGTATTGATGAGGCTCACTGGTCCCAGAGCGCCCAGGGGAATAGAGCATCCTACACCCCGCGCTGGCGCTTTGACTTGGGACTGCGTCTTGCGGCTACGGACCTGCTTCCCGGTGAAAAGAAGCGGGCAGTGGTGTTTGTAGGATCTGGCAGTTTGGGAGACCTGGCTTTTGAGCAGTATACCCTTTCAGAGTTAGCTGCCTATCTTGCGAACAATGGTATTGTCTTTCACGGGATTATGGTCGGGGGAAATCCAGGGGATGCAGCCTTGCAGTATCTCTGTGAACAGACCGGGGGGCAGTTGGTGTCCCTTTATCGGCCTGAAGGCGTTGGACCTATCATCGAAAGCATTACCGCTCATCCTACAGGGTCGTACATCCTCAGCTATAGGTCCCAGTTACCCACTGATTTTGGCAGGGCATACCTACCCATAGAAGCGGAGGTGTACCTCTTAGAGCGTTCAGGCCGGGATAGTATCGGATATTTTCCGCCTCTTGAATAAAAGAGGGTAAATGCCTATAGTACTTATAGGGCTACTTTCAAGGCAGGTTCCATTGAAGTTTAGGTCCGGTCTCATCGGGCTTTGAAGCTGTCTTAAAGAAAGAGCATTACTGAAGGAGGAATGTTCATGGGGGCATATCGTTGGGATAGCACGCTAGAAACCGGTCATGAGGTAATAGATACGCAGCATCAACAGTTGTTTGCGGCAATCAACAAGTTATTGGAAACCTGCGAGGTGAAAAAGGGAAGCGAAGAATTAACGAAAAATCTGGATTTTTTGAATACCTATACCATTAAACATTTCTTTGATGAAGAGAAAATTCAACAGAAATATAATTACCCTGATTATCCAAATCATAAACAGTACCATGAGACTTTTAAGAACACGGTTAAGGATTTAACCCACCGTTTGATATGGTCAGGCCCTACTGAGGAACTGATCAAGGAAGTCTACTCCAGCATTGGAGATTGGCTGGTTAGTCACATCAAGATTCAAGATTTCAAACTTGCAAAATATATTAAATCTAAGAATACCCCTTCTTAGCGCGAGTAGAGGGCGCGCAATACTCCGCATCAGGTGCTTTTCCTTCAAGAGCCCTCTTATCGGTTTATCTTGAACTCATAGCCGCAAGATCACGCGCCAACTGTACCCCGAAATATAAGACCACATTACTCAGAGAAACCGGAAATTGACGCTGAACGGTGAAGAACCACAGAGGCGCTGGAGTATTCACCGGAGGGTTTCTTCGCCCTATATCTCCAGGTACTTTTTAGATCTTCTCAAAAGTTTTTTAATGTATCGCTAAAAGAAGTATTGACAAACGAAAATCTTCTAGAGTAAGATAAAAACATCCTAAGCCCTCTTAAAGCGGCCGTCATATAACGGTATTATCCAAGCTTCCCAAGCTTGTGACGCGGGTTCGACTCCCGTCGGCCGCTTTACGGGGGCTTATAGTTTATTGCCCTATTTGAGGGGCACCGGCGTGAAGTCTATGGATTTCGAGATATCCCTGGAGGGGGCGCTCGGCACTAGCTGAGGCGCCGGGAGCCATGAAGTACTCCCCAAAGAAGGCCCCTGTCAGAGCCGGGGCATCTGAGTTCCATAGCCTGTTCCCAAATCTCCCGCATCTTCTTGTAAAATCTCCTGAGAAAACACCGGCCTATGTATACGAAAGAGCGCAGCGTCCTGGGCAGTTCCTGGCTATGCGTTCCCAGGGGATGTATTCTATTATAAGCTATGAATTATCTACAACTTCCTGTATATGAACATAAAGACCTCATCTTGAGGGCGTTGGAAGCCAATCAGGTGGTGGTGGTGGAAAGCCCCACCGGTTCCGGGAAAACTACCCAGCTACCGGTGATACTCCATGATGCGGGATACTCGAAAAACGGCCTTATCGGGGTAACCCAGCCCCGGCGTATTGCCGCGGTCTCGGTGAGTGAGTTTATCGCCCGGCAACTGGGATGCCCCCTGCCGGGAATCGTGGGGTATAAGATGCGTTTTGAAGATAAAACCGATCCCTCCACGGTTATCAAGATCATGACCGACGGTATCCTCTTACAAGAGATGAAACTCGATCCGTATCTTAGCAAATACGGCAGCCTTATTGTGGACGAGGCCCATGAACGGAGCTTGAACATTGATTTTATCCTGGGCTTGTTGAAACGGGTACTGGAAATACGGCCGGAATTTAAGGTTATGGTGTCTTCCGCGACTATCAATGCGCAGGTCTTTTCCCAGTATTTCGGGGAATGCCCGGTGGTAAAAATCGACGCCGTTACCTATCCGGTTACCCTCATCTACGATCCCCCGGCGGTCCTGCCCGCACCAGGAGCCGCCTCAGCGGGAAAGACCGTCACAGATGCCATTTTGGACAAGATCGACGCCATCATCGAGCGGGTCATAAGCGAAGAGCGAGCCGGGGACATCCTGGTTTTTTTGTCCGGTGAAAAGACGATCAAGGACTGCATGAGCCGGCTGCTCTCAAGTCCCCTCTCTTCGTACCTGTACCTGGTCCCTCTCTATGGCCGGCTGGGTAAGGAAGAACAGGAACGGGTCTTTGAAAAGGCGCCTTCAGGGAAAACCAAGGTGGTGATTGCCACCAATATCGCGGAAACCTCGGTTACCATCGACGGCATTACCACGGTGATAGACTCAGGCTTATCCAAACTCAACTACTATAACCCCCGGACCTTCACCTCAAGCCTGGTGGAAGGCCCGGTATCCAAGGCCTCGGCAAATCAGCGCAAGGGCAGGGCAGGGCGTACCCAGCCGGGAACCGCGTACCGGCTCTACACACGCAAGGATTTTGAAAGCCGGCCCCTCTTTACCACCGAAGAAATCTACCGTACAGACCTCTCTGAGGTAGTGCTCCGTATGGCTGACTTAGGGCTTACCACGTTTGAGGAATTTGACTTCATTGCCCCTCCCAACCGGGAGGGCCTCATCGCGGCCATTGAGACCTTGAACCTCTTGAACGCCCTGGAAAAGGACCGGACCCTTTCCCAAATAGGAAAACTGATGACCGAGTTTCCCCTCTCGCCCCGGCAGTCCCGGATCATCGTAGAGGCCATCTTGCGCTACCCTCAGATACTCCCGGAGACCCTCATTGCCGCGGCTTTTCTTTCGACCCAAAGCCCCTACATCCTGCCGCCGGGAGAGGAGACCGACGCGCGCAAGGCCCACCACCGTTTCAGGGATCCCGGAGGGGATTTTGTGTCCTATCTCAAACTCTATACGGCCTATCAAGAGGCACGGAGCAAGGCGCAGTTTTGTGTAAAGAACTACCTTGATGAACGGGCTATGGCGGAGATTAGCAATGTTACCGTCCAGCTAGGGGAGATTGTTACGGGCCTTAAGATTCCCCTCCTTGCAAAGGCCCCGCATTTCCCAACCGAAGACTACCTGTGTGCAGTGGCCCGGGGGCTTATCCAGTTTGTCTGTGTCCGGGAAGGCAGGGATATGTACCGCAGCCTCACCGCGGATAGGATATTGATTCACCCCGGCTCTGTGATGTTCAGAATGGATCCCCAGTACATCGTGGCAGGAGAGATCGTGCGAACCACCCGGATGTACGCCATGTCGGTTTCTCCCCTTTCGAGAAAGGCCCTGGAAAAAATAAGCGGTACCCTCTTTGAACGCCTGGGGGCAAGGACTTCCCGGTCTATAGCCAAGGAAGCAAGCCCAGAGAGGCTGTCTAAACAGGTACGGGACTTTAGCCATAGCATTAAGATCGGGGATGAAGTGTTTGAGATTGGAACCCTTAAGGGGAAAAAGATGGTTTCCCTGCCTTGGGAACGCTTGGTTAAGGTAAAAGCCCAGCTTGGAACCGATCCCTTGTCCATGTGGAAGGGCTTGCAGGGCGCCATCACCCTGGGAGGCACCTATACCCTGCTGAAAGGGGAGAAGCTGGAACTCATCCTTTCCCTGGCAGCCTCCCTAGACCTTGAAGGGGTTCTGGAAAAGCAATGGCCCCGGAAAGAGCGCTTCAATTCCCGGGAGAACCTTCCGGCCCTGCTCAAGACCCTGCCGGACCTGGTAAAGCCGGCGGTATGGAAAGCGAATAGGAAGGATTTGGGGTTTATCTGCCTTTTGACCGATGGTGAGGGCAATTACTGGTTTACCTGTTCCCGGGGTTTTCATACGAGCCTTAACGAGAGCCTTGCCAGTGTGGAGGCCCTCATCGACGAGCTGGGGGAGAATGCGGATCTGGAGGTAAAGCGGGTGGTGAACCAAACCTATAGAAGGCTTGCAGACTATGTGGGCTAAGGGAGAAGCTGCCAGGGACCCGGTTCCCCTGCACGATGTTGTATTTCATAATGTATCTTTGGGTAATGCTTCCTTCCACGGTTAACAAAATTCCCAGCCGGTTCAAAAGAAGCCCCGAACCGGCTGGGAACCAGTAGGCATCCAATCCATCGCTCTGAGCCAAAACATCATTAACTATGGATCGAATTCTCATAATTCTGCCTCGGTTTTTTCGATAAGACAAAATTACTTCACTGAATATACGCATACATCCAGTGAATAAGACCTCTATCTCCTGATAAACATCTATGGTAATCAGTTTATTTCCTGAAAAGGCTTATGTCAATAATACACGTTTTCCCGGTCTACAGGCCGCGGGCTGGTCCTGCTTATACGCCCATACTTGCACGTCCCAGACCCCCAGAGGGAGCAGCTAGCAACTGCAGGCGGTTCCTCCCAGTAACTATAGGCGGTTCCTCCTAGCAACCGCAGGCGCTTCCTCCCAGCAACCGCAGGACGGACAAGTTCTGCCGCAGCTACTCCCGGTACTGAGCCGCTGCCGGATGCAAGTGAACAAGCCGCCGGTCTTTCCTTCCTGTTTGCTTTTTTGGCAATGCCAACCGCTCATAACATTCCGGCTGTATCGAAGCCGCTAGCGCGGCATCAATGGGGGTTCGCCAGCCCTGATAAGCGTTTGCGCGTCAAGAGCGTATAGCATAAAAAACGCCGGTTAGCTGAAGCCAACCGGCGAACTCTGCTTCACACGCCCGATCAGACGCGGCGTGTTGCACCTCTATTGTTTGGTATACGTTACCTGAGTCCAGGCAAAAGGTATGTCGAGTACATTTTCAGCAACCGCAGAAATGTGGGATGGAGGCTGGCGTGGGAACGCAGTGACCTAGCCAGCCTCCATCCCGAGGGCCTTTAGGCCCGAAGCGTATACCGTTTGTTAAGTGCTGGTTGCCCTTTTATGCGTAAGCATTTTTAAGAATTATTTACGCATAATAATTTTAAGACAGATTACCTGTTATCAACCACACGGATAGTAATTGTACGATTTCCATACTGGAATATTGAATACAATTTATCCCTTTCACTTTTTGCAATAACTACACAACCATCAGAATGTTCTGGTGCTGATCCTCCATGAATGGAAATACCTCTACCACGAGATATATTATTTGGACCTCCAGAAATTCTAACAACTTCGGTTCCACTAGTGAATGTACCTACTTCACCATCATAATAACCATCTACAAGCCAAGCAGTGCCTCTAAGATCAGTTGTAGATCGGAACCATGCTTTTGTGTTTACATTAGCTACGCTTGATACTACCCTTCCTTCTGTAGCACTATCCAAATAAATTGTAATTTCCTGTGCAAAAAGACACATTGTTCCCATAATAAGAAACAAAGCCGAAAAGAAAATGATTTTTTTGTTTACCATTGTTTTCTCCTTTACTCTGGTAATAAAAAATAAAATATATGAATTATTTCATATACCCTTTTTTGCGGCGGTTCCCATAAGCAACGCTTAGGTTTTCAGAACGCCTTCCGCGTGTGTACGCCCCTCATGCGCGTACCGCATGTCCGTCATACCTGTTGTTCCATAGGCGCGCCTCCTTTTCCTTCATCCGCTCGTTCTTATGGAATCACCGCCGAAACAACCGGACCCCACTGCCCGGCCTCGCCTTTGCGGTTCTCGTAGCGGCAGCACACATAGACCGTCTTGCCCGCGTCCTCAGCGTCAGACAAGAGCTTCTCATTCCGCCGCCGCGTAAACCGGTAGTGCTGGAGACCTTTCCCGTCCGCTGGAACTTTCATCAGGTAATGCTTGTCCGACGCGGCCTGCTCAAGCGTGGCCCCTCCGGGAGGCATGACGCCCACATAGACCGCGTAGCCGTAGTCGCTTTCGGGAGCAAGCTCCTGGGTTCCCGCCAGAGGCCCCAGATGGACCGTCAGCGCGTGAGGGCCGCCGGGGTAGCTTAAGGACGCCGCCGGCACCCCGTCGGGGGCCGGTATTGGCGACGGATGGGAGTCTTTCCGCCTAAAGCCCAGGGCCGCCCAGTCCCCTTCGCTCAAGGGCGGCATTTTGAAATACCGGTCCCGGAAAAACCGCATCTTCGCGGCCAGCGCCTTAAACGCCTCCTGGCATTCCACAGTGACGACGTGGGTCCGCTCCGCGTCGTCCCGCGCCTTCTGGAGAAGGGTCTGGGCTGTGGAACACAGGGTTCCCAGTTCGGCGAACTCCGCGTCGGGTATCCCCCATGCGGTCCGCCTGACATCGGTCAGGTACAAAATCCAGTTCTGGCACATCGCCAGAATCCCCGTCCGGGGTCCCGGCAGCCAATCAGTGCTCATAGCGTCTCCTTTCTGTTTCATTAGATTTAGCGCGCGGCGTAAAAACCGCAGCGAATGGCCTGTTTGTTGCAACGGCTGGCTCAAAAGCCGCAGCTAATGACTTAAAAGCTGTAGCGGCTGGCTTAAAAGTTGCAGCTTCTGACTTAAAAGCTATAGCGTCTGATCCAAAAGTTGTAGCTTCTGACCTAAAAGCTATAGCTTCTGACTTAAAAGCTATAGCGTCTGCCCTAAAAGTTGCAGCGTCTGATCCAAAAGCCGCGGCGGACGACCCGTCCGGCGCGGTGAATGAGTGCGTTTGACATGTTTTTTGGGGATTTGGACAAGCCTTTGGCTTGTCTCCGCAAATTTGCGGTTTTTCCGCGTAAAAAAGCGGGGATTCAGCTATTGGGGGGTTGACAAACCGTCTTCTTAATAGAGTATAATCGTGAGCCGT
>JAITEL010000022.1 GCA_031282065.1 Treponema sp. | reverse complement strand
TCGTGAGTGTTACCTTGTATTTCTTCTGTGGCATAAATCCCCTCCCCTTTGGTTTCTATGTCGCCCATTATAAAACAGGTCATCCCACAATTACAATCATGTCTGAATACTAGGGTGTGTGGGACACACTCAACTAGGGTGTGGAGGACGCATCTACCTAGGGTGAGAGGGACGCACTCAACCAGGGTGTGGGGGACGCACTCAACTAGGGTGTGTGGGACGCACTCAACTAGGGTGAGAGGGACACACAGCCGTCATTGCGAGGAACGAAGTGACGAAGCAATCCAGACAAGGACAAGCCTCGCACTGACAGGAGGAGCGGAAACAGCGGTATAGGGATACGGAGAGGCACACTCAACCAGGGTGTGGGGGGCACACAGCCGTCATTGCCAGAAACGAAGTGACGAAGCAATCCAGACAAGGACAAGCCTCGCACTGGATTGCTTCGCTATCGCTCGCAATGACAGGAGAACGCGGAAAGAGCGGTATAGGGATACGGGGAGGCACACGCAACCAGGGTGTGGGGGCACACAGCCGTCATTGCGAGAAACGAAGTGACGAAGCAATCCAGACAAGGACAAGCCTCGCAGTGGATTGCTTCGCTTTCGCTCGCGATGGCAGGAGGTGCGGAAACAGCGGCTTCGCGTAACACCAAGGAAAACCTGGCCGCTTGGACACACTCAACTAGGGTGTGGGGGACACACTCAACCAGGCTGTGCTGACGCATCTAACTGGGGCGCGGATAATCACGCGATTTTCCGGCGGCGGGTCGTTGTTAAAAGAACCCCGAACCATAGGCTATGGGGTTGATCCGGCAGTCTAAGCCCCGCACGGGGGAGCGACTATATTGAAAACGGTACGGGGAACCGCCTCGCAGAGGAGAAAAGCATGAAAAACATGAAGAAAAGAATTGCATTCGCGCTGCTGGCGCTGCTGGCACTGTCCGCGAACATGAACGGGGATCCCGCGGCCCCCATTACGCTGAGGGTGTTGAACTATTTCGACCGGAGCTCAGGCAACACGGCGGCCGCTGAAACAGAAGTATGGCGAAAGTTCCAAGACGCCCATCCGAACATCAGTATCAAACGCGAAGATTTGTATAGCGACCCCTTTTTCAACAAGGTTGAGGTATATGTGGCTATGGGCTCCGGCTATCTGCCCGAGGTGATCTACGCGTGGTCGGGATGGCGCTCGACGACCCTGTACAGCAACCGCCTGCTGAAAGACCTCACTCCGCTCATTCAGAAAGACGGCCTGGCCGCCTTCTACCGCCCCTTGGCGATTGACCCCGCCCAGTTTGCGAACAACTATGTAGGCATGCTTCCCTTGTCCATTGCATCCAGCCACGCGTTCTACGTGAACACCGCGGTTCTTAAAGCTGCGGGACTCACTCCGGCCAAGACCTACGCCGAGCTCGCGGCGCAGGTTCCTGTTCTCAGGGCAAAGGGCTATGAAACCCTTCTTATGGCAAACCAGGACACCTGGGTCATGCAGTCATGCCTCTTCTCCCTCATCGCCGGACGTTTCTGCGGCGAAGGCTGGGAGCAAAAAATACTCAACGGACAGGCGAAATTCACGGATCCGGACTTTGTAGCCGCCCTTGCATTCATCAAACGGATGTACGATGACGGCGTTCTTTCCAGAAACACCCTCTCCACGGACTACGGGACGGTCACGCGCTTGTTCGCCTCCAAAAAAGGAGCGTACTTCATTGACGGCGACTGGCGCGTGGGGGCGTTCATCACCGACCAGTCCACCGGGTGGCCGCTCATCCCCCCGGCTGATCAGGAAAACATTCTCATCACCGTATTCCCGGATATTGAGGGCGCGAAGCTCAACAAATCCACATCCGGCGTCCCGGGCACAGGCTGGGGCATCAGCGCCGGCATTCCGCCGGGGTCCGCTCAGGAAGCCGCCGCGTGGGAGCTCGTAAAATGGCTTTCGGGCAAAGAAGTGCAAACCTGGCTGGTTAAGACCGGCGGCGTCTCCACGCCCAGCCGCGCTGACCTTGACCTTTCATCGCTCCCTCTGGAACCCATGCAGAAAGCGGCCGCGCAGTTGCCCAATGAATACACCGCTTCCACCGCCGTTATTGAGGGCGTGTTCCCAGGATCCGTTTACACTCCGCTCAACGAGGGGCTTCAGGATATGGGACTAGGAATCCAGGCTCCTGAGCAGGTCGCCAAAGAAACCCAGGATGCCTTTGACGCATGGAAAGCCGGCAACGACTGGTAGTTGAGGTACCCGATCCTATCCAGCAGGCGCCTTTGGGCGTGGCAGGCGGTCCGCTTATAAGGCATGTACCAGGAGCGCGCTGATCTGTTCAAGGACCACATCGTAATCCAGGGAGGCCACCAGGCCGCAGATGGCCTCAAGCCGTTCATCCACCTCGCCGTTGAAAGTAAAGCCCGCAAGCTCCTGGGCTAAAGTATCCGCCCTGCTGCTGTCCCCAATGCGGCAGGCCCCGGCTAAGGCATCAAGGGTTTCCCGCAAGGTACGCTCATCCACCGGTTCTTTTACCCGGGCCTCTGCCGTATCCATGAGGGAGGTGTTCCGCAGTTTTTCCCGGAACTGCAACATCTCCTCACAGATAGCCGCGGTTTCCTCTATACATTTGGCATAATTGCCGTTCTTGGAAGCATATTCCAGGGTATAGGCCCATGTGGATAAGGTATCTACCCCCATATTGGCGAAGACCCCCTTCATCGCATGAAGCCGTATGGAGTACTCTTTCCAGTTCTCCTCGGATAGAAAGGCGCGGATCTCCTTGACATAGGTATCCAGCTCCACACAGAACTGCCGCAATAGCTTGGCATAGGTGCCATGGTCGTTTCCCACATGGGAGAGTCCCACGGTAATATCCATAAGCCCTAACTGGCTCAGCTCATTCGCCAAAGCCGTAAACTGTTCATCCACGGCTGCTGCCTGCGGGCATTCCTGGACCACGGAGCTCAGCTTCTCCTTGGGCAGCCACCTGGCCAGCATCTGGTTCAACTGGGAGGCGTCTATGGGTTTGGAGATGAAGTCGTTCATCCCCGATTCAAGGAAGATCTCCCGTGCGCCGCTTACCGCATTGGCGCTGAGGGCCACTATGGGCATCTGCCTAAGCCAGGGATCCCCCGAGTCCCGGATACACCGGGTTGCCTCAGTACCGTCCATGCCGGGCATCATGTGATCCATGAACACCAGGTCATAGCGTTTCGCCTGTACCTTTGCCAGGGCCTCAAAGCCGCTTTGCGCGGTATCCGGGTGTATATTATGGGTGGCAAGAAAGCCCAAAGCCACGGTGAGATTGATGGAGTTGTCATCCACCACCAGGACCTGCACCTCATCCCCTGCCACCACCCGCTCAAGGGCCTTGGCCTTCTCGGTTTTCTTGGGATCCCCCGGAACCAGGGGCAGATACAGGGTAAACACCGATCCTACGCCGTATTCGCTGTCGAAATCAATGCTGCCCCCCATCATGTGGACCAGGTTGCGGGTAATGGAAAGCCCTAAGCCTATACCGACTATCCCGCGGTTCTTACTGCCGTCAAACTGCTGGAAGGTAGTGAAGAGCTTGGAGAGGTTTTCCTGCTTGATGCCTATTCCCGTATCCTCCACGTTGAAAGCGATGAAGTCCTGGTCGTTCTGGCAGGTCCGCTGTACCTTGAAATGGACATAGCCCTCCTTGGTGTACTTAATGGCGTTGTTCACGATATTGGTAATCACCTGCCGTATCCGCGTCTCGTCCCCATAAATCACCTCAGGAACCTGGGTATCAAAGTCATGGCGAAACTCAAGCTCCTTGGTCATGGCGGTGAATTTGCTCAAGGAACAAATGTGGTCATACAGCTCCAGGAGGTTGAAATGGACCGGGATAAGATCGAGTTTGCCTTCTTCGATTTTGGAGTAGTCCAGGATGTCGTTGATGATTTGCAGGAGGGACTTGGACATTTTCTTGATATCCGTGAAATAGCCCTGCTGGACCACATCCAGGTTATCCGTGCGCATGAGGTCGCTCATGCCGATGATGGCGTTCATGGGCGTGCGGATCTCGTGGCTCATGGAAGCGAGGAATTGGCTTTTCGCCCTGGATGCCTCCTCTGCCTGGCGCTTGGCCGTGAGCAGCTCCGTCACATCATGGAAGAAAATCATAAACCCATTGGCCCCGGCCTGGGACTCGATCATCGGGGAAATGAGTATGGTATAGTTCCGGGGATCCTCATGGTTGCCCATATCCAGGACCTCTTCTATCGCTATGGTATTGTTCTCCTTGAGGGTCTGTTGCAAGACCTGGTTCACCCTCAGGGCAAAGGCCTTATTCCCGGTATGCTCCAGGACTTCCTGAAGGGGCCGGCCATTGATAAGCCCGAAATGCTCAATTCCGGTACAAGTGAGGAAGCTATGCGTACCATAGGCAACACAGCCGTTCTTATCAAGCACTATGATGATATTGGGGCTGTTTTCCAGGAGCAGGTGCAGGTACCGTTCCTGCCGTGATTTTTCAGCCATCACCGCTGCACTGAACCGTTCCCGGGCTGCGGCGGTTTTCTTCGCTCGGTGTATGACCCGCTGCATAGCCTCAAGCTGCATATTCAGGCGTTTGACCTCTCCCTGCAAAGCCAGGTTTTCTTTGCCGAGTCCTTCATTCAGTCTCTTGAGATCTTCGTAAACCACTCCTTCCGGCGCTACGGGAGCGTCATATTCCATGGTTCTTTCCTCCTTATGTTATTATTAAAACCGATAAGAAAGGGAGGTGCCCCCCGGCCAAGGGGATTTCCCTTATAAGATGCAAACAATCAAGGTATCATTATGAAATCGGTTCACCAGTTTTCCCGTTCGGTCCGGTATAGGGCATAGTTCCCCTCCGGAATAGCTGAAAAGATAGGCCGTGCTTCCCGGGATACCGTCCACCACCTGCTCCATCTCCGCATACACCTCTGTGCCCAAGGCCCAGTTACGGGCTGCACAGGATATCATAAACAGGTTCCTTCCTTGCGCCTTGCGGACCGCCTCCCGGCTTACCTGTCCGGCGGATGCGAGGACATCCTCAACATCAATGGTGGCAATACTGATCCCTACGCCCACCGGTACTTCGCCGCCGCATACTATAGAGCCCTCCGGGGTGATTGAAATGCAGGCCCGGGCAACTCGGGTACCGTCGCTCAACTCAAGCACCAGGGGCATGGTTTCGGAGCCTTCGAGCTCGCCGCCCTGGGCAATCCCAAAAGATCTGAGGTATTCCAGGGCGCTTACTCCATTCACCCGGTGCAGCACATTCTTGTCCGCAGCACTTACCCATGCCTGGGGACTGATGATACGCTCCTTGGGGATGGAACTTACCAGAAAGCCGGGGGCTACCGGGCCGCTTAAGGCAAGCAGCCCCAGGGCGTGGGGCTCACAGTTCCCGTTATACAGGGTGTAGATGCCCCGCATGTCCAGGTTCTGGGTTATGGCGAGCATCCCAAACAAGGGCAGCCCTCCTGAGAGGGCGTCCAGCTTTTCCACGAAGGCATCGCCGCTTATGAACATGAACGGGGCAAAGGGCATGAGCAGGCTGGGCTTTTCCGGCAGGGCCCTGCACAGTGCCTCATAGAGGGCATCCACCGGCGCCAGATCCCCTTCCAGGGGACCGCTCATGCCTGCGGCAAAGGCCACGTCCTCACTGGTCAAGACCGTCAAGGTGAGGACCAGGGGGCGTATCACCCCTTGTACGGTGCTTCCCATGGTGGTACAGCCCACCACATCAAAGGGCAACCGATCACAGAGGGCCTTCACCATTCCGGTTTCCACGAATTCGCTCATACACAAGAGTATACCCACTGCATGAGAGGCCATATTGCGGCGGAGATCCAACTGCGCCAAAATTGCGGCACACCCGGCTTCGATATCCACTACTTCTTCGGTATAGGCAGTCAGCATCCGAATCATCCTAAGGTCCTCCGTAAGCCCATAGCTTTCTCTATCACCACATCATAATCCAAAGAAGCCACCAAGTCGCTTATCTCCCTTAACGCCTCTTCCCTCACCTCCCCATTCCTCATCCTGTCTAGCTCCCCCGCCAGCCTATCCGCCTCTCC
>JAITEL010000067.1 GCA_031282065.1 Treponema sp. | reverse complement strand
CCCGCGATTGCCATAAGGATAACGTCTACCGAGGTGTTTTTGGTGGCAAAGGCGCCGATAGTGGCCATCATGATGATCATGGGGCCCAGAATGCTGTAGGGAACCTTGAGGACCTGCACAAATATCTTGGCGAGGACCATGGCGGCAAAAATCATCACGATATTGGATACCAGCATGGAGGCGAAGGTAGCCCCCAGATAATGGGGCTGGTTGACCAGGAGCAGGGGCCCCATGGTTACGCCTTTAAGCACCAGGGCGCTCATCATGATCGCCGCGGCGTTGCCGCCGGGGATACCCAGGGACAGGAGGGGCACCATCGCTCCGCCGGTGGCGGCGTTGTTCCCCGACTCAGGAGCCGCGATGCCTTCAAGAATGCCCGTGCCGAACTTTTCAGGATGTTTGGAGATCTTCTGTTCCATAGAATAGCAGAGGAAGGCCGCGATAGTGGCTCCCGCGCCGGGGAGTATGCCCACCACGGTCCCCACGATGGAACACCGCAGAATGGTCCACTTCACCATGAACATCTCTTTAAGTGAGGGCATGTTGGTCTTGAACTGAGTGGTTCCCCCCACCGCGGTCAGCTTGTCCCGTTTCTGGGTCTGTTTCAGCACCTCGGTTACCGCGAAAAAGCCTATCATCACGGGGATCATCTCTATGCCGGAGGTAAGGAAGCGGGTGCCGAAGGTAAGCCGGGGAACCCCTAACAGAGGATCCAGACCTATGCAGGCCAGCACCAAACCGATAAGGCCGGAAATGACGGTCCGGCAGATATTGTCCGTATTAAGGCTGGAAAGTATGGAAAGCCCCATAAGGCTGATGGCGAAAAGCTCCGAAGGGCCGAAACTCAGGGCCGCCCGGGTAAGCTGGGGGCTTAGGAGCAGCATACACAAGGCGGCGAACATCCCGCCGACAGCGGAGCAGATAAGCTGCATACCCAGGGCCTTCCCCGCCTCGCCCCGCTGGGCCATGGGGTAGCCGTCGTAGGTAGTGGGAGCGCTGGAAGGCACACCGGGTATCTTGAACAGAATCGCCGTCATGCCGCCGCCGGTGATGGAGGCGCAATAAATAGCCACTAAGAAGGCAATGGCGCTGACCCCGTCCATCCGGTAGGTAAAGGGGACGCCCAAGGCTACTGCCATGGTGGCGCTTACCCCCGGCAGCGCGCCGAAGAGAGTTCCCAAAAAAACCGCGAAAATAATAAGTATAAGCATCTTTGGGGCGAACACGAGCGCCAAACCATTGACTAATAAATCAAGCATGATAACTCCTTCTATTTAGTCCGCTATCTCGTCCACTGGAAAAGAGATTCCAGCAGCAGGGCGAAGTTACGCAGGAAGGGAACATAGCCCCGGGGCAGCATAACGCCTAAAAACACCGAAAAGCCGATATAGAGCAGCAGCATGATGCCGATGGAAGAAAGGGCCAGCGTCAGGGGCCGCCGTTCTCCCAGCAGGATGCCGTAACTGACCAGGAACAGGACGCTGGTCATCACAAACCCCAGGGGCTCGTACAGCAGCGCCATAACCACCACAATAGCCATACCCTTGAAGAGCTTGCTTTTCAGGAAGCGCAGGACACCGGGAAGAAATTCCGCGAAGGCCCCGGCTATCGCCTCTTTTTTATGGGTCTTGAAAAATTTAAAGAGGTTATAGGCAATACCTATCATCAGCAAGACCAAAAGCAACTGGGGCCACTGCTCGGCGCCCAATTCATTCTGGGGAGACACCGGCATGGTAGCCCCCACATACCAGAAACAAACCGCCGAAAAGACCAGCAAAAGTACATTAACTATTAATTCCAACGCCATATAAAAACCTCCATACAGGTATCAACCAGGTATCAAAATTGAGGCCGGCACAACGGCCGGTCTCTTTTCCGGTCTATCGGAGAATACCAATATCCTTTAAATACGCCGTAAAAATAGCGTATTCGCTCTGGGCCAGGGCCTGGGTTTCCTCCCGGCCGGCATAGCCGGGCCGGTCCAGGTAGCCGGAGTTTTTCAGGAATTCCTGATACGCCGGCATGTCCCACGCCTTTTTCAGGGCAGCCGCCAAAGAATCCACCGCCGCCTGGGGAGTGCCGGTCCGGGCATAGATGGCCCGCCAGGAACCGATATAGGAGTTGAGCCCCAGTTCTTTGGTGCAGGGAACATCGGGAACCGAGGATACCCGGTTCTCGGACATGGCGATAAGGGGCACGATATCTCCCGACGCCACAAGCCCCTGTATCTCCTCGCCGCCGGCGACGCCCAGGGAAATGTGGCCGCCTACCAGAGCGGAGCTCATCTCCGCGCCGCCGCCATAACTGACGGATTTGACGTACTTATCCACTTCGGAAATGGTAACCCCCAGGGCTTCCGCCAGGGTCTGCTTCATGGAAACCGAGTCCTGACCCGTGGCGGTAAGCATAGCGCAGGAAAGTTCCTGGGGATGAGCCTTGGCATAGGCGATAAACTCCTCAAAGTTGTTGTACTTGCCCTGCATGGCTTTTTTGGACGAGATCAGCAGGTTGGTGGAATGTACCAGTTTGGCTACCGGCTGTAGTTCTTTCTGATAATCAAAGGGCAGGATCTTCTGGAGATCCAGCAGAATGATAGACTGGGTAGTCAGCACGTAGGTGTAGCCGTCGGCGGGCTGCTTTTGGGCAAAATTTACCCCGTTCGCGCCCCCCGCGCCTTCCACGTTGACTATCTCCACCGGGACCCCCAGGATATCCTGGAGCAGCGGCTGCAGGGGCCTGAGCGTTCCATCGGCGCCTCCTCCGACACCCCAGGGACATACCAGGGTAAGCTTCCGTGTCCACTTCCACTCTGCCGAATCCGAGGCGCCCCGGGCCGTCTGGCTGTTTCCCGATCCCTTCCCCGAACCGCAGGACATGGCCAGCAGCGCGACAGACAGGATCCCTGCCGCCGCGGCGGCAATCACTAAGGTCTTCTTCATGATACTTCTCCTTACATCATGATGTTAAGAATAAAAAAACACAGACAAACTGTATGTGTTATTCTTCAACGAAGAATAAAAGCACCGGTACTCTTTCCCGGCGAACAGGAGCGCCGCCGGTTTAAAGATCGCGAAATATCCACCGTACCGCATCGGGAAAGCGCAGCCGCCAGCTTCCCTGGGTATGGGTCAGGCCCTTAAGCACCTGGTATTTCAACTGGGTTTCGTCAAAACCGCAGTCGGTGAACCGCCGGTACATCATTTTGGTCCCCTCAAGAAACTGCTCGCTGGTGGTAAGCCGTCCCTGTTCATGGGTACTCACATCCAGGTAAATATATTTGATGTGATCCAGCGCCGCCTGTTCCAGGGTCTTATCCAGACAGTCCATCCAGTTGTAGAAGGAGCCGCTGATGCACAGCAGCCGGGAAAAAGCCTCAGGATACATGATGATGCCGTAGGTAGAAATAATGGTTCCGCTGCTGAACCCCCCAAGGGCCGTATACGCGCCCTGTTTCCTGGTCCGGTAATTTTCGTCAATCCAGGGTTTTAACTCCCGGACTATCCATTCAAGGTATTCCTTGCCGGTTCCGATAACCTCCCTTTCATAAGAACTCCATGCGGGAATGTCAAACTGTTTGGTATAGGGTGTGTACTGTATGCTTCGCTCCCGGTTGGTCGGGGGACAATCGATTCCCACGATGATAACCTGGGGTACAAACTGCGAATAATCGGCATAATAATCCGCATAGCGGAGGCTGTGGCCGGAAACGCTGTCCTCATCCCGGAAAATATCCTGGCCGTCGTTCATATAGAGTACCGGATAGAGCCGGTCTCCCTCCTCATAACCGTGAGGAGTCATAACCCGGAAGGTAAACTCCCGGTTAAAGGGGCCTACCATGGTTTTGAAAACGTCAATCTTCATTGCATATATGGGGTAATCCCGGCTCCCTTACGGTGATAAAACGTTTCATCACCATTTCAGTATAAGGGCATATAAAAGTATCTGTCAATGAAAAGAGCGGGTACTTTACGCTTTTTTATGGCATCCCCTGGCATTGCTTGTCACCTTGAGAACAATGGTTTATACTTTGGTAAAACGTTTCCCCAACATGAGGTTATAATGGGCGTTACCATCAAGGATATAGCGAAAAAGACCGGACTCTCGATAACCACTATTTCTCTGGTGCTGAACAAAAGAGAAAGCCGCATTCCCGAACGGACGAGGCAGATCATAGAAAGCGCCGCCCAGGAACTGAACTATACACCCAACCAGGCGGCCAGAAGCCTGTCCACGAAAAAGACCAACGTCATTGCCCTGGTGGTCCCTAAAGGGAGCTTTTACAACCTGGCGGACCTGATTTCTTCCGTAGAAGGGGCCTGCCGCAACGCCGGTTACAGCCTGAGCATATCCCTTCCCGAACGGGACGGGGATTCCTGTCTGGAAGCCCTGCAGGAGATGCTGCGCCGGGGGGCGGACGGCATTATTTTTGATTCATCCAATATTGATGAAGCGTTTTATCAGGCGTATATGGATCTCCTGCTCAAGGCGGAAACCCCCATAAGCGCCCTGGCCGGTGTGGGGGCCCATCTGTTTTCCAATTCGGTTATCCCGGATCACCGCAAGGGCGGCGCTCTTGCCGCGTCCCATCTCCTAGAGCTCGGGCATACCCGCATCGGCCTTATCGCCGGTCCACGGGAAAGCTGCACCTCCTCGGATCTGTCCCTGGGCATAGAGGAAGCCCTGGAGCAATTCCACCGGGATCCCGGGGATGTTCCCCGGATCTTTGGCCTCAACGCCGCCGCCTCGGGCAGCGACGGGCTTGTCGCCCTCATTGAGCAGGGCTGCACCGGCGTCATCGCCGGTTCCAATGCCATTGCCCTGGGCATACTGCGCCGGGCCTATGAACGGGGAATCCCCATACCCCAGGGGCTTTCTCTTATAGGGTATGGGAACAACCCCCACAGTGCCGAATTCCCCATACCCCTGACTACGGTCTCCATCCACTATGACCGGATAGCCCGCAAGGCGGTCAACCTCATCAAGAAACTCAGGAGCCACAGTCCCGCCTTTACCCCGGAACTCGTGCCGCCTTCCCTGATCATCCGGGGAAGTACCGCGGCCGTGCAGCCGGAACAAGCGGTGGACAGAACATAAACTGCCGGGATGACGGCTTTGGAGGCATACCATGGAAAGGATGACTGTTTTTATTAACGCGTGCCGTGCCATAGCACAGGCATTTGCAGAAGACGGTTTTACGTTGAAGAGAGGGGGGATCTCCCTCATAAAAAGGGCGGAGGATACGGATATGGTGTATGACGTCAGCTTTGGACCGCTGAAACAGTTTCGTAAGGAACCGTATCCTGCTGCGCCCGTGATATATCCCTGTTTCACCATACGCTCAGGCCGGTTAAGACAGTGGTTAAGGGCACAGACGCATAGTCCCTATCACTCCGGTCAGCTCTATAGTGCGCCCAGAAGGCTCTTTAAGGAATGGGAGTGGTCCCTGGCCGGGGAGCGCTATGCCCGGAGTATCACCGGAATGATACAGGATACACGCAGCCTGATAGCGTACTTACAAGCCCGGGGCAGGCCGTTTTACCCGGAGCTTGGAAAAGACGCCGCGGAACGCTTCTTAAAAGCCTGTGCGGAGTACGGGGAGAATACAGAAAGCCCTGAAGGGGATACCCTGGAGCATAGGATGCCGGGCTTATCCTGTGAACCGGCAAGAGGGGAACCCCAAGACCTGCCCGGGGCTTCCCCCGGCGCAAAAGCTAAACTTGCCCCATATTTGCCCTTGCCCTGTTTCAGAACACACCTCTCCCCGGAGCGTTTTCTCACAGAGACGAACAAAGGGGCTAATACGGAATACCCGGCGAATGGACGCCCCTTATCCGGGCGCAGGGTCAAGGGGAAGCGGGAAAAGGAACAGAAAAGCGG
>JAITEL010000107.1 GCA_031282065.1 Treponema sp. | reverse complement strand
TTTTCTAACAGGCCTCGAACCATTTCAAAACAAGTCTTTTTCCCATGTTATCCTCCCATATTCCGGTTTATCACGGCTTTGGGAGGGTGTCTATCCCTTAACTTGTTGACAGTGGGAGTCTTCCCCCGCTTTATCTCTCATTTTTCATCTTTCTTTATATGAAAGGCGGCGTCTTACTTCGATTCGGCGGAACCGCAGACAGACGCCTTAGTTTTTTAACTGTTTTAGGAGGAAACCTGTTTTGTTACTGTACCTTTATGTTCATCGCGTCGGCGAGTTTGTGGAAGAGGTCCGTGTTGTCGTAGTAGCCGCCGAAGGTCTCCGCGTGGACCCCTGACGCGAAGGTGGAGACCGGGACGCCGGTGTGGGCATAGCTGGTCCAGCCTATCCCTGCAGTCTGGTTCATCACCTGGGTGAGTTTTACGGTGAGGGGCTCGTAGCCGCCGTAGAGGAGATACTGGTCCTCGGCAAAGGAACGCTGCGGTTCGTTTCCCATGGAGCGCTGGAAGGCAAAGCGGACCTGCTCTTTCTGCACGTCCGAGAGCGCGTTGAAGTCGATCCCGAATGATTCCTGTATGGCCTGGAGCAGGTCTTCGAGTTTTGCACTGTCCTGGGGGACGCGCGCCTTGTAGGGTTTGAGGACATCGCTGTCGAAGGCGACATAGGAGCGTTTTTG
Source organism: Treponema sp. (assembly GCA_031282065.1). Classification (GTDB taxonomy): domain Bacteria; phylum Spirochaetota; class Spirochaetia; order Treponematales; family Breznakiellaceae; genus JAIRLU01. Next base: position 9,527 of record JAITEL010000107.1, on the reverse strand, counting down.
CAGGGCGACTTTGTCGAAGAAGGTGTTGTACTGGGTGCCTGCGAACCCTATGGTGAGTCCGCCGGTCTCGTGGTCACCTGTTACGACAATGAGGGTCTCCTGCGGGTGCCGGCGGGCGAATTCAAGCGCCTCCCGGATAGCCGCGTCCAAGGAGAGTACGTCGCCGATGGCGGCTCCCGCGTCGTTGGCGTGGCAGGCCCAGTCAACTTTGCCGCCTTCCACCATGAAGAAAAAGCCCGCCGGGTTGTCCAATAGCTCGATGCCTTTCCGGGTGTAATCCGCCAGCGAAAGGCCGCCGGGTTTCCGGTCGATCTCGTAGGGCATGGAACCTGAGTCCTGGATCACCGCGTTGACGGCGATCACCTTTCCGGCTCCGGCTTTGAGCGCGTGAAAGCCTTCGTTGGTATCGATGTAGGTGTAGCCCGCCTTCTTTGCCATTTCCACCGCGTCTGTTTGGTCTTTGTTCTTACCGGTGCGCTGGTCGATGAGGCCGCCGCCAAAGTACTCAAAGCCGCTTCCTGCCAGTTGCACGGCGATGTCGTAGTAGTCGTTTCGGGAGGGCACCTTGGCGTAGAACGAGGCGGGTGTCGCGTGGTTCAGCGTTACGGAAGACACGATGCCGACTTTCATGCCGGCTTCGTGGGCGTATTCGGCGATGGTTTTGAACCGTTTCGTCTTTCCCACGTCCATGTTGATAACGCCGCTCAGGGTCTTGTTACCCGTGGCTATCGCGGTTCCGGCGGATGCGGAGTCCGTGATGAAGGTCCCCGCGTCGTAGGTGGTAGTGAGCCCCGCCACCGGAAACCGCGTGAACTCCAGCCGCGTAACGGCGACATCCTTGGACGAGCGGGCGGTGGAAAACACCTCCGCCGCGCTTATCTGCGCCATGGCCATACCGTCACCGATGAACAGGAACACGTATTTTGCCCGGCCCGATTCCGCAAGCGCCACACCCGTGTTTCCACCGCCCTGACTTTCTTTCACTCCTGCCCCGAAGAGCGGCTGAAAACCCAGAGCCAAAACGGCCAATAAACCGATAATCTTCTTCATATAAACCTCCATACGGCGGCTTGTGCCGTGATTGTTACACTTATACTACCGGGCGATTGTTAAGACTTGATGAGGATACGGTGAAATGTTGGTAAAATCCATCTGCCGTAGAGGGCCGTGGAGGGGCTTTTATCGGGGCACGGCGTAGCGTGAGAGCACGGCGATCTCCCCTTCGGGGGAAAGTGAGCGTTGTTCATTGGTGCAAGTTGAGGAGGGGGCTTGGGGGAAGACTGTGTCAAAAGTCCCAGCAACAGGGTACTCAAGCGGAAGGAGAAAACGGGGATGGAATTCATAAGCGGGGAACGCCGTGAACAGCTACTACTGCTGCCGGATTGCCTAGACGATTAAACTGACCATAATCCGGCACGGGTCATAGAAGCGTATAGCAACAGTCTCGATGTGGCGGCACTGGGTGGCAGCCGCCCGGAGCCGAATGCCAGCGGCCGGCCACCGGGCGATAGAGTCCATCTGGTGCCGCATGAGCGGGGCGAGTATCTTCCCGTATTTGTACCAAGAAGAAGGTCCAGATAAGACGCAGGCAGGGGATGACCCCGCAGGGGTAAACCCGCTTCCCCTTGCGGTTGGCAGGACGCTTCGGTTCCGGCCTGAGTTTTACTGCCTCGCCATCCGCATAGGCCAGGACTTCCCGAAGCGGCTTGTCACCCAAGAGCCGGATAGCGGGGTGAGCCGGGTGAATTCGGCAAGCAGGGCCGATTTTTCTTTTTTTGTTGCCTTCTGGTAACGGGGCCTGTATTCCCTGGTTACCTCCTTTTTTTCATGGTTAACCCCATTCGGACACTCTCCTTCGCGTGTCCTTAGTATAATTTGGGTAACATTTTTGATGAGGCAACGCGCTCCCTTGAAACAAAGGCAATTAACCTATATGCTCAAGATGCTTTTTTAAAATGCCATGTTTTGAAAAAACGTTATATTGACTCAGTGGAGCATCTTATGAAAACTATTCGTAGTACGCATATAATATGTACGATGGGACCGGCTATAGCTTCGGTTGACCTGGTGCGATCCCTCATCAGGAAAGGTATGAATATTGCTCGGTTTAACTTCTCTCACGGCAGTCATGAAGAACACGGGGAGCGCATCGCTCTCGTGCGGCGGGCTTCGGAGGCTGAGGGCATTCCTGTTGCGCTTATGCTGGACACCAAGGGTCCTGAAATCAGGACGGGCGTGGTGAAAGGAGGCGGCGATATTGAACTGATCAATGGGGAGCCTTGTGATGTCATGGCCGAGGTTGACGCGGTGAGGCTGTTCGGCGAGGAAGGAGCGTTTGTCCGGAAGGGGAGGCTCACCGTGAGCTACGCGCAACTGGCGGATGATGTAAAAGCGGGGGCGCGTATCCTGATCGCGGACGGTCTTTTCGCGCTTATGGTGAACGCCATTGAAGGGCGTGTCATAAAATGTACGGTTGAGGCGGGCGGGGAGCTCGGTTCAAAAAAGAATGTCAATATTTTGGGCGTTCATACGCGGCTTCCCGCCATGAGCGAACAGGACAAGGAGGATCTTCTTTTCGGGCATCAGCAGAGCATGGACTACGTTTCGGCGTCTTTTATCCGCAAGGCGTCGGATGTCACCGACATCCAAAAGTACCTTGCCACAATCGGATCGGACATGCAGGTGATTTCCAAGATCGAAGATGACGAGGGCTTGAACAACATAGAAGACATCATCCGCGTTTCGGCGGGCGTCATGGTGGCGCGGGGCGATCTCGGCGTGCAGATTCCGCCGGAACAGGTGCCGATTGAGCAAAAGCGCATTATCAATCTGTGCAACCTTAACGGAAAGCCGGTTATCACCGCGACCCAAATGCTTGATTCGATGATCCGCAATCCCAGACCCACGCGCGCGGAAGCCGGGGATGTGGCGAACGCCATCCTTGACGGCGCGGACTGCGTGATGCTTTCCGGCGAGACCGCCAATGGCGCGTATCCTGAGCTTGCCGTTGAAATGATGGATCGCATCGCCCGTACCGCGGAAGCCTCTGAAGCCTATGAAAAAACCCTCGCCCTTCGCCGCCGTCTTTTGAGCAAAAACGAACGCGACTTGAGCCACGTTATTGCGGAGGCCGCGACTTTGACAGCCGATAGCATAGGCGCGGTTTGCATTGTTACGCCGACTTTGAGCGGACACACGGCGCAGCTTATCAGCAAATACCGCCCTAATCTCCCGATTGTAGCGGCTGTCTGCGATGAAAAGGTTAAGCGCAGGCTGCTTCTGTGGTGGGGCGTTTCACCGGTGAGCGTTCAGAAAGAAGACGACTCCGAAACCGTAATACAAGGGTGTATAGCCGCCGTAATCAAAGAAGGCTTCGCTCAGCCGGCCGAAAAGGTGGTTATCGCCGCAGGCCTGCCGTTAGGATCGCCGCTTCCTACGAACTGCATCCGGGTTCACCTCATCGGCGCGGTATTGAGGCGTGGAACGCAGGGCTTCGGCGGACGGGTCAGCGGGCGCATCGTCCGGGTTGCGGATTTACAAGAAGCCGCGGCCATCTTGAAGAAAAAAGACGGCGAGATACTTGTGGCCCACACGCTGGATGAATCCTTTGCGCCTATTCTCCCTCTGGTTGACGGCGTTATTTTGGAAGGCTCCTCCGAGTTGCCGAAAGACTATATTCTCAACATCAACCCGAATATCGTATACGTGGAGCAGGTACCGGATGCCATGCGTTTTTTTGAGGAGCATATCACTGTAACCATAGACGGCGCGGAGCGGACGGTGTATGAAGGGAGGATGTAGTAAGAAAGGGGTACCTTGAACCGCATACACCGCACGCTATTATGCTCCCCAGGACGAGGCCGTGCTAGAACAGGCGGTCAGTGCCAAATACCACCTAATGAAGCCGCTCCTTTCCGTGGCCGCACATCTCCGCTACAAGTTTACCCATTGCAGGACGGAACTGGCCTGTTTTGTCGACAATTATTCCCCAGGGATTGTTCATACTACGAAGAATTAATGAACGAGAAAGAATAAGACACAAAGCAAGATAAATAAAAAGGGGTGGTGATCTACAAAGTATGATAAAGGGGAAATGACAACAGGGATACAAGGAAATACTATGAATCATGCTATAATAACCATAGCAATCAAGTGCCCCACTGCCGGAGTCCTACGGTAACCCGAAACGGGAAAAATGCACTGGCAAACAACATTACCGGTGTATCCACTGCGGACGGCAGGTTATAAACGAAGATGAGATGGCCTATCAGGGATCCCGTTCGGGGAATGGGCATACGAGACATCAGTAGTGTGTTGAACATCAGCATTACCAAAGTCTTAAAAGTCCACAAATCGGGTAAATACGCGAGAGAAGCGAACGGAAATGGCTATGAGTGCCTTGAAATAGACGAATTGTGGAACTATGTAGGAACAAGGTATGGCGTATTTATGCGTATCACCGGGGATTGGATATCAAGACGGCGGAAAAGTTGAAGGAGAGGCAGGGCTGGGGATAAGCTCTGACCTGATAGCCACGGATAACGGGGAGCGTTTTCTTGCGGTATTTTGCGGAGGCGGGCATCGGGTAGGGAAGGAATACACGGTGGGGATAGAAGGGAAGAGGCATCGGATACGGAGCGTATTTCGGGGAATATGTTGTTTTTCTAAGAGCTTATGCAAGCACCTGAAAGCGTTTGATATGTTTTTTTACATCAATTATGGTTTCATTTGAGGCCTATCATACTTTGTGGAGCACCTCCAAAAAATGAAAACAAGCCCTGGCTGCAGAAGGAGTAGTGTATTCCTGCCGCATCCGCCGAGTTCGTCCCGTGGAGGGAAGAGGTATGAGAGACCTATAAACTCCCCTTCGATCCGAAGCGTCCGGTGGTATGCCGTGATAAGACCAACCGGCAGCGTATCGGGGAGACCTAGAGAAGCTCTTCCCCGCCAACCAGGACAAGCGATCGTCTATGAAACGGGGTGGCCGATCTCTTTATGATGGTCGAGCCCCGCTGTGGACGGCCAGCAGTGCAAGCCAAAGGCGTACCCGCCAGGACTTTGCCGGTTACCTTCAGGACCTTGCCCGCACCCACTATCCAGAGGCGGAAAAGATCGTCCTGGTTATAGATAATCTGAATACCCATACTCTCGATTCGCTGTATGAGCCCTTTCACCCGCGGGAGGAACGGGAACTGGCCGAACGATTTGAAATCCACCGTACCCCTACCCCTAAACACGGCTCATTGGCAGTTTACTACCGCGAATACCCGGATCAAACTCCAGCATGTATATCCAAAATGTTAGACTTTGGAGAGGACTAGGCTGATACCCAGCGCCTGTATCCTTGTTCAAGTTCCAAAAGGGCTCGCTTCTTTTCGATGCCCCCGGCATACCCGGTAAGGCTGCCATCGGCTCCTATGACCCGGTGACAAGGTATCAAGAGGGATATCGGGTTATGCCCTACCGCACCGCCTACTGCTTGGGCTGACATAGCAGGGACCGCCAGTTCTCTGGCAACCTGCAGGGCAATAGCGCCGTAGCTGAGGGTTTGACCATAGGGAATCGCCCGGAGGATGCGCCAAACCCTGTGGCGAAACGGTGAGTCCTGGGGAGCAAGGGCTAGTGCTACCGGAGGATTCTTCCCTGCAAAATAGGCGTCAAGCCACACCCTGAGCGCAGCAAACACAGGATAATCCGGTGTATCAATCCAGATATCGGTCTGAGAGGGATAATAGCGTTGTCCCACAAACCACAGTCCGGTCAAGGCTCGTGCTTCAGCAGCGACCCGTATAGGCCCTAGGGGGGTTTCCATGGTACAGGTATACGGCATAGGTGAACAGTATAGCAGCTATGCGCCATAAGCCGCTACTGATAGGGCGCGCTCTAAACCAGGACAAGCCCCTTTTAAGCGTCCCCGTATCTAGGGAAGCGCTGATTAAATCATGGGAAATACCGTAAGATAGAAAACATGAAAAAGTAACAGACATGTACGGATATGGAATAAGGAACTCAACAGAAACTTCCCCTGAAGGGTCTTCCATACCCCAAGGAGGCGGTTAACGTCCATCGCTACTGCCCCTGGTTCACTCCGGCCTAGGGTGGGTCAAGATACCAGAAGGGCTCCGGGGTGTCCCGACTCTGAATAATCCGCAGGGCATCGCAGCACTCAAGGTGTACCTGCTGTAAACGGATTGCATAATCGGTAGTGAAAGGTGACCGTTTGTTGGCCCGCTTCACCCGGTCAAACCGCTCCGGGTTCGTGTTTCCGGCTATGCAGGCTGATTTCGCTTTCCCGCTTAACGGGGAAAGCCCTCCGGCACAGCCCTCAGTTCTTCCCCTATTCCCCGGCAGGGACAGCCCCTCACGAAACACGCGCAACTGTCCGCGCCCTTGTCCATCCATCTCTACCATAGACCTGCGGGGGCAGGCTAACCCAGACCAACGCAACCAGCTGGTTGTGCCTATCGACTATGCCTGCCGCACCGTGAACTTGCTCCGTATCGTGCGCAGCTCTTTTAGCGGTTTCGCGGAATTGCCGGAGAAGTAGGTGCGTACCTCAACATACCAGTCCTTGTCAGGCGAAAGTTCAGGCGCCTTGCCGACAATTTGAGACGGGCCGTTCACCGCCAGCTTTGCCGTTACCCCGATCTCCTGGTCGGGCGCGCCGGGCAGGATGAAGAACACTCCCTCATTGCCGCTCAGCGTGAAGATGCCGTCTTTAGTGACGACCTCGTTCACCAGGCCCGTCTCCGCGTCGGTTATCTCCGCGATGTAGCCCTGAACGGGCGCCATGCCCTTGTTTACCACATGAACGCCCTCGCACAGCCGCCGCGCCCCCGGAAGCGCGTGGACGCTGACACTGAGCTTGTTCAGGTCCTTGTCCGCCGGGGCGAACTCGCTGGCAAACCACCCGCCTACGTTGAGGCGGGCGCTGAAGATGCCGCCTATGTTGACCCCGTAGCCGTCCCGGAGAAGGTGCGCCATCTCCTGCAAGAAGATGGCGGTATGCCCCTTCAAATCCTCAAGGCTGCCCGTGTAGCCGCCCCACCACGGACGGCGGGTGATAAATACCTTCCGGTAAATCTATCACTACAAAAAATGCGGCGGGGTCTGGGCGTAGCCCTGTCCCCGCCGTATTTATCGATAAACCCTCCCTTAAGGAATAATAGCCGATACCACCGGTGGCCTCCCTACCCCATACTGGCCTTTTTGGTTCTCATACGAGCGCAGAAGTAGGCCGTCATGCCGGATTCATCAGCCTCAAAATCCACCAATTCTTTTTTCCGGCGGGTAAAGCGATAATGTAACAGTTCATTACCGGAAAGCGGCTCCTTCAGCAGACTCGTTTTTTGAAAATAGATACTCATAAATACTTGTATTATATCGAATTATTTGGTTTTAAGTAGAAAAAACTTTTTCAATTGTGCATAAAATGAACATAGCATATCTTTTTAATTATTTACTTCTCAACACTTATTCTGTCGTTTCAATCCATACACACGCGGGGGTGCGACCCCGGATGCTGGCAGGTACCCCGCTGGCCCGCTTGTAGCCTATCTCCTGCTCGCCCAAACCAAGGGGTATGCCTGAGTTAGAACCAGCTATGAAGTATAGTATTCCAGGCTTTCACAACTGTTCTTGTAACTCGTATAAATATATCGGCAGTGAACTCCATAAAATAAACCAATTCTCTTAAAGAAACTGCTCTTTTTAGGGAATTAACCAGGTTACAGGGAGGCGGGTACTGATGCCCCCGGCTCTCGTCGTACCCCAAGGACACTGCCGCCTCCCCGGGGTGAGACGGTTCTCGATAATTCCCTTGAATAGCCTTTATCAATAATGTTCTACCGGATAGTTGCCTCGGCGTTTCCCCGAAACAAAACCCCATTGGGAAGTATGACGGCGGCTTTTCCCTTGGGCTTGAGAGATTTTAAAATATGCAGCAGCCAGGCATAGTCACCGTTTTTCTCAGGCGGCCTCTCACCATAGCCGTCAAATCGCCCATAATCTACGAGGCCCGTCAGTCCAATTTTTTGTGGAAAACAGCGGATTGGCTACAATAAAGTCGAAACGGCGAAGGCTTTCTTCATCCTCATCAAAATACTGAGGATTAGAAAAAGTGCTATTTTTTTCAATAACTCCTGTAGCTTTATTATGCAAAACAAGATTCATTTTTGCAAGGCTCGCCGTGACAATATCTTTTTCCTGACCATAAATGGCAACTTCAAAAGGCGCTTCATCGGCGGCGCAGATCAACAATGAACCAGAACCACAGGCTGGATCGTAAACAGTAGTATCACGCTTCTTTGCCAGGTCAATGTCGATAATCTTCGCAAGAATCCGTGACACTTCCGCCTGAGTGTAAAACTGACCTTTGCTTTTACCACTTTCAGTTGCGAATTTACGCATCAGGTATTCGTAGGCATCCCCAATAATATCATCATTGTCAGCGCGGTTATTCTTGAAATCCAGCTCCGGTCTGCGGAAAATGGCAATGAGACCAGAGAGTTTATCGACCATTTCCTTCCCCTTGCCCAGTTTGGTCTCGTCGTTAAAAATGGCGTTATCAATTACTCCCCGCAGGCTGTTGGCATCCGCAAGGCAGGCGATGACTTTATCCATTTCTTCGCCGATGTTTTTGTTGCCGATAAGAGAAATCATATTATCAAAACTGCTGCCACCCCTGGGAATCTTTATATCGGCGTATTTCTCGCCCTTGAAACGGTCGGAGACATATTTTTTACAAAGAGAAGGATAAGGATATAATCCTTGTATTGGGAAGCATCCATGCCTCCGCGCAATTTATCGCAACTCGCCCAAAGGGACCTGTACAGTTCGGTTTTCTTTACGGCCATGTTTTACCCCTTGATATGGTTTTTCCCATACAACAAATTATGCTCCAGGTTGTACCCCGGTTCTTCAGTACATTGTTATGCTCATGCTCTATCTCCCACCGTACCTTCACACACTCGGTGAGCAAACGAATATTCTCTCTACTTATCACCTTATTTGGCACCCATACATGCTTGTAGGTGATTTTCCCTTTCTCCGCGTTCCGTATCTCAAAGTACAGGTAGTTCACTAGGAACATCTCCTTACTCCCCCAAATCCTATCCCTGATGAGTGGGTAGGACTGAGTCATTTTGGCCCTGGCTTTATGTCCACAATCCCCCCCCCCCACAACCCCATCCTCTCTACCCTGTACAGCTTACTCCGCTTCCGGCCTGCTTGACCAGACCCAGACCGAGAGGGGCAGCAATTTTACTTTTACAAGATTTATGATAAAAAAGAGGCATGGGACGGGAAATATTAGCGGCGCAGTTGAGCCGGTTTGACGAAATTGGGGAACTGACCGAAAAGAAATCGGCATGGAAGCGGCGGGAGGGGTTCAACTTAACCTACACCTTCGCCGAGGTGATAAAAAGCGCGTTTGGGATATTTCTGTTTCAACATCTGTCCATGCCGGGGTATCAGGAATCGTTGGAGCGCGGGAATCAGAGGAAGAACGCGGAAAACATCCTGAAGGT
>JAITEL010000098.1 GCA_031282065.1 Treponema sp. | reverse complement strand
ATTCCATGAGACCATTACGTTCTCTCAAACAAGGAGTCTGGTACGAAATCCATACCCGTATCAACAATCGGGAACCCCTCTTCCGTACCCCTAGGGCACTGGGCCTGTTTGCACAGGTCTTCCATGAGACGAGAGTGCACTTCGTTTTCGAGATTCGGGGACTGCGTCTTGGGGAGGATAGGCGTCAGTTTTATATCAAGCCCGCCCAGAGCCTGGAACTTCCGACTATCATGAAATGGCTGAAACAGGTATTTGCCCAGCGCTACAATCGTGCCCAGGGGCGGGAAGGGCATATCTGGGGAGACCGGTATAGGTCTGTGATACTCCAAGGGGAGCCGCCTGAGGCGGAGCTTGTGGGGGAGGATGCCATAAGGGTCAGACCCGCTTATGGGAAAACGCAGACCCCTACCGCTTTTCTGTTCCTTTTCCCGCTTCCCCTTGACCCTGCGCCCGGATAAGGGGCGTCCATTCGCCGGGTATTCCGTATTAGCCCCTTTGTTCGTCTTTGTGAGAAAACGCTCCGGGGAGAGGTGTGTTCTGAAACAGGGCAAGGACAAATATGGGGCAAGTTTAGACCCAGGCAGGAGGGATTCTCCGGGCGGCTCCTGATGTACCCGGTCTCCTATCCCGTGGTATACTGGATTTTAAGGAGGGACGCAATGAGTTTGCTCTCACATTGTACCTCAGGAGGCTGCGGGGCCAAGATAGGACCGCAGGAGCTTGGGGCGTTCTTGGCAGACCTGCCGGTCAAAGCGGATCCTGCCGTGCTGGTCGGTTTTGGGACTTCCGATGATGCGGCGGTGTATGCCCTGGGCCCGGACACGGCCCTGGTTTCCACGGTGGATTTCTTCTCCCCCATGCTGGAAGACCCCTATATGTTCGGGAAGATAGCCGCGGCTAATGCCCTCAGCGATATATACGCTATGGGAGGGAAGCCCCTGTTTGCCCTTAACCTGGTCTGTTTTCCTTCCCAAATGGATCCCCAGATCTTGGCGCAGATTCTCGCGGGCGGAGCGGCCAAAGCCCTCGAAGCGGATACGGTGATTGCCGGAGGCCATTCGATCTACGATCATGAACCCAAATATGGGCTTGCGGTAACCGGCTTGGTAGATCCCCGCCATATCCTTCGCAATGATCGGTGTGAAGAGGGGGATGGGCTTATCTTAACCAAAGCCCTGGGAGTGGGCATAATCATGGCAGCCCTCAGAGCAGGCTGTGCGGATGCCGATGCGGTACAGGCGGCCACCGCCTCCATGGAACGGCTCAACCGCTTTGCCGCCGCGCAATTACGGGGTTTTCCCGTACACGCCTGTACGGATGTTACGGGATTCGGCCTTTTGGTGCATGCCGCTGAAATGGCGGGAAAGACCCACAGCCTCTTTATCGAGAGCAGCGCCCTCCCGGTTTTACCCCGGGCCCTCAGCTATGCGCAAGACTACTGCCTCACGGCGGCAGCCCAGCGCAACCGCAACGCTATGGCCGGCAAGGTGGATCTCACAGGGGTTCCCCCGGCTTTGCAGGAGATCGCCTTTGACCCGCAGACCTCAGGAGGGCTGCTCATCGCCGTACCGGCAGCCCAGGCGAAGGCCCTCTGCCAGGCGATTCAACAAGAGGATCCCCAGGCGGCGATCATCGGAACCGTCAGCAGCCGCGGTGCGTATCCGGTGGTGCTCTTGTGAAAGAGGCCGCCTGCCGGAGCGCAGCAGGGAGGGCCTGTTTTTTACCCAATCCCAGATAGTAGGTTTCAAAGGAGGTTCTACGGCAGGCCCTGGGCTTAAAACTCCTCCCGGTTTTGAATCGTTCCCGGATAGCCTTGAGCAGCCGGGGGGCCTCTCCTCCCTGGAATACCTTCACCACGAAATGACCTCCCTTATGCAGGACTAAGTCGGCGTATTCCAGGGCTGCTTCGGCTAAGACCAGAGAACGCAGGGTATCTATCCCCGGATTCCCGCTGGTCCCCGGGGCGGCATCACTGAGCACCAGATGAAAGGGAGCGTGGGCCAAGATGGCCGTGCGCGTCTCCGCTGCGGTCATATCCCCCTGTAAAAAACCGTAGCCTTCCCCGGCAAAGAGCTCTCCTGAGCAGTGCGGGGAAAGGGGGGAAATATCCACCCCCAAGATAAAGCGCCCCTGAGCCCCGTGCCGCCGGGCGTAGAGGCTCCAGCTTCCCGGGGCAGCCCCCAAATCCAAGACCTTAACAGGTCCTCCTGAGGCCTTGGAAGCCCCGGAGAACAGGCCGAACCTGGCGTCCATTTCCTGTAATTTATACACCGACCGGGCAGGATAGCCTTCTGTTTTTGCTTGTAATGACCAATAATCCGGTTTTCCATATACTGACATGTACCCATCCTTACGGATAAAACTCTTCGCCTTTCGGCGCTTAGAACCTTATCCCCTTGGCAGGCAGGGTATCAAGGCCCTGCCGCCTTCCTTCCCCAGGTCTTTATTGACAGGGTTCAGGCGCTCGAATGGAACAATACGAGACGATAGACGCAAGCCAGCGCAGAAACTATTTTAACCGCGTCTTAAAAACTATGGTTACCTCCCATGACGATGTGATCGCCGCATGGTGCGCATGGGAGCCGAATGCCCTGGATGGGTTTGATGCGGAATACCGCAATACTCCCGGGTCGGACGGCACGGGGCGCTATATTCCCTATTGGGCGTCTTCCGGCGGCAGTCAGCCCACGCTGTTTCCATTGGAAGGATATGCCCAAAGCGGAGCGGGTGATTATTATCAGATTCCCTTGAGAACCGGTAAGGAAGCGGTGCTGCTGCAATTTGAAGCCATAAGCACGGGGGTAAGGGTGGTAGCCGATCAGGAGTCGATAGTGAGAACGGCATGGAAGAACAGGGAGTGGGAAGCAAGCATATACTGGAAGCGATTGGGCTGGTGAACGATGTAAGCCGAATCGTGAAAAGCGCTTCCGATGAGATGCTGGAGGGCAGCAAGCAGGTCATTGCGGGAAGCCATAATCTGGGGAGGGTAACGGAAGAGATAAGCGGCAGCGTAAACGAGATGGTGGTCGGCGCCGAGCAGATCAACCGTTCCGTAGAGCAGGTGAATGAAATAAGCAAAGACAACAGGAATCAAATTGACGCGCTGCTGCGTGAAGTCTCTAAGTTTAAGGTTGCGTAAATCCTATGGGAATGAGGGGAGCGCACGTTTTGCTTTCAGCCATGCGATGTAATGCTCAAGGCCCCCCGTGGCCATCGTTTTGAGGATTTCCAGATGCTCCCCGAGGATGCGTCTATTCACGGTCATTTATTTTGGTTTCCACTTAAAAGGTCGCAGGTGTGTGATGAGTTTACCACCATCAACGGATACTCTTTATGCCTTTCCCTAAATTTATCCTGCATGGTTTGAGTCCCTGTGTTGGACTTAGGAAAAATCGTTACCACCGCATAGGCCTTTATTTTATAGTGTTCAAGCGGCTTTTTTACCTTTTCGTTATCAAGTGTCGCCGGCAACTGTTCTATCGCCGTTTTAACTTTGTTCCCTTTAAGCTCAATAAACACCGCCTTTTTTATTGCGGTACATAGTAAAAGATAATCATACGTTTTAACCGTGTTATCGGGAATTACACAGCCGTCAATTCTGATTTTCGCTACGCCGTTTTCCAGCGCGTAGGCAGAAAACAGCTCAATATCTATGTGCATGTATTCGGGGATTTCTTTGCATACCGCGTCTTTCAGGCCGGGATTCTGTCTTACCATGTTGCCCGCACTATCAATCTTTCGCTCATACAATTTTTTCTTCCAACCGTTATTTTACTTAACCTGTTCCACTACGCCGTTTATGTTTAAGGTTATGATTTCCATGTTTTCAAGCCCGTCATTGTCAACAACCTTAACCGCTATCGTGTGCGTTCCCGTTTTGAACGCCTGTGTTTGCCTTCCTTCCTTGTCAATAATAATTGACGGCCTGAAGCCTTTTTCTTTATCATAGCTAAAATCCCAGCTATAAAATTCAATGCCGGTGGCGCTCTGCCCCGCCGCGACTAATTCGATTTTCCGGTTTCCCTTTGCGTCCTTTTCCAGTTCGCTGATATGAACCCCAATTACCGGCTTTGTGGCGATAGGAACTATTTCCTCAACCGTTACTAGTTTGATGATACGGTCTTCCCTGTTTTTCAGGCGGGCGACTTCCTCAACGGCTCCCTTGCCGAATGAAAAGGCGATGATATACCCGACGGGCTTTTTCGCCGCGATATTCTTTTCCAGCAGCGCTTTATCAAAACGCTGAACCGCCGCGACAAAATTGTCTATCACATTGCGCCCGATATTCTCTGATCGTTTTACCTGTATCGGCGTTCCGTCGCCCGTTTTCCCGTCAAGCCCCATGTCGCCGCACTGTTTGGCGTTGGGAGTGCCGCCGAACTGCTGAATAATCCACGCCTCAAACTGGAAAGCGTCCTTGTAACGGAGCGTGTCGTAGTCGTATTTGTGAAGCTGCACCGTGTAGGGAGGGGGAACTGAACAATTCAACCTGTTTCTGCAGGCGCAATTCCGTAACTTTTACCGCCATTGCCGACTGGTCTATACCTATCCACTGCCGGTTGAGTCTGTCTGCGACGACTATCGTGGTGCCGCCTCCCATAAACGGGTCAAGAACGAGATCGCCTTCGTTGCTGGCGCACTTGATAATCCGTTCCAAAAGCGCTTCGGGCTTTTGGGTGGGGTAGCCGATGCGTTCCGATTTATTTTTATAGACGCAATTTACCCAGAAGTTGTCCACGCTGGA
>JAITEL010000042.1 GCA_031282065.1 Treponema sp. | reverse complement strand
TGCGTTTTTCTGGGCGCTCCGGTATGAAATGAGCCGGTATTTGCACAAAGATTGGACTGACTTTTTACTCGCCATTGCTGGCGAGGCCCCCGATGATTCTTGAATTTGGAATTGCTGGTTTGGCCCCCAGATACCGGACCTTCACCACCCCCGGTTCCCGGGCGCTGATAAACCCCTCGCTCTCAGGCCCTGCCTCTGGCACCGGCACCGGGGAGGGTTCCTTGTCGGATACGGTTACCCCCAGTTCCTGCTTCTGGCCGTCGCTCATCATGCTGTTGTTCCGTATCCGCTCCCGGGCAAACTTCCGCATCCCCTCAATGGCCGCCTTCTTCTGCTCGTCTTTCTCCGTACGGTTCGCCTTGGTAGGCGCCACCTGATAGGCTTCCCGGGCGTCCGTAAAGGCCCCAAGCCGGGTGTTGGTCAGGGTACATTCATCCGCAGGCCAGGCATAGGCAGCCTGGAGGGCCGGATCCGGCAGGTGCTTTTGCCACACTGCGATAAGGGCAACAAGCTGCTCTTCTTTGGGAGGAATCCAGTCGATACGATTCGCCATATATGCTCCTTTCCGTGCAGTATCTGCGCGTTTTTTGTTATTACCTGCGTCAATACAGGTATTACGGACGCATATATCAAGGGGTGCATGGCCCCGTCTTAGCGCTGGGCATACCGGAAACCCGCGCCGGCTTGCACGACCGGGGGTTTACCGGCTATGATGCCCTATGGCTACATACCCCTTTCATATCATAGAACCAAAATGGCAGCGTTACTGGGAAACCCATAAGACCTTCCGGGCGCTGGAAGACCCGGCCATCCCGCGGGAGAAGCGCCGCTATGTGCTGGACATGTTCCCCTACCCCTCTGCCCAGGGTTTGCATCTGGGACATCCTGAAGGCTATACGGCAACGGATATTTACTGCCGCTACTTGCGTATGCAGGGCTACAACGTGCTGCACCCTATGGGCTTCGATGCCTTCGGCCTTCCTGCGGAAAACTATGCCATTAAGACCGGTACGCATCCGGCACGGACCACTGCGGCGAACATCGAGCGGTTTCGCTCCCAGATAAAGACCCTGGGTTTTTCTTATGACTGGGATCGGGAAGTGGACACCTCCAGCCCTGAATACTACCGGTGGACCCAGTGGATTTTCCTGAAGCTCTTTGAGCAGGGCTTAGCCTATGAGGCGGAGAGTCCTATTAACTGGTGTCCTTCCTGCAAGACCGGCCTTGCCAACGAGGAAGTGAAAGAGGGAGCCTGCGAACGCTGCGGTACCAAGGTAAGCCGAAAGCGCATCCGCCAGTGGATACTGAAGATCACCGCCTATGCCCAGCGGCTCTTGGATGACCTGGAGGGCCTGGACTGGCCTGAGCCGGTGAAGCTCATGCAGAGGAACTGGATAGGCAGGAGCGAAGGGGCCAACGTGTTTTTTCCCATTGAAGGCCATTCGCAGAGGCTGGAAATCTACACCACCCGACCGGATACCCTTTTCGGCGTAAGCTACATGGTCCTGTCCCCGGAGCATCCTTTGGTGGACAGGATAAGCACGGAAGCGCAGCGGGAGGCGGTACAGGCCTATCTGGAGGCAGCGGCCAAGAAAAGCGACCTGGAACGGACCGACCTGGCCAAGGTGAAGACCGGGGTCTTTTCCGGGGCCTTTGCGGTAAACCCGGTGAATGGGACCAGGATACCCATCTGGGTAGCCGATTATGTACTCATCTCCTACGGGACCGGGGCCATTATGGGGGTGCCTGCCCACGATGAACGGGACTGGGAATTTGCCAAGACCTTTAGTCTCCCTATTATCCCGGTGCTTGCAGCAGAAAAGCCCCCGGCCGAAAGGAGCTCTACCGGGGAACCGCGGGAATGTACGACCGCGGAGAGCCGGCTTATCAATTCCGGTCCCTTTAACGGGCTTCCTACGGCGGAGGCCATACCCCGCATTACCGCCTGGCTTGAGGCGCAGGGTATAGGGAAAAAGACGGTCAACTACAAGCTTCGGGACTGGATCTTCAGCCGTCAGCGCTACTGGGGAGAGCCTATTCCGGTGGTCCACTGCGAGCACTGCCAAGCAGCGCATGGTTCCGGGATAGTGCCCCTTCCCGAGTCCGCCCTTCCCCTGCGGCTTCCCGAAGTTCAGTCCTACATCCCCACCGGTACCGGGGAATCCCCCCTGGCGCTGATTACCGACTGGGTGCATACCACCTGCCCCCGATGCGGCGGTCCGGCCACACGGGAGACCAATACCATGCCTCAGTGGGCCGGGTCCTGCTGGTATTACCTGCGCTACCTGGACCCCCATAACCAAAGGGGCTTTGCAGACCGGGACAAGATCGATTACTGGGCGCCGGTGGACCTCTACGTGGGAGGCACGGAGCATGCGGTACTCCACCTGCTCTACAGCCGCTTCTGGCACAAGGTACTCTACGATCTGGGCCTGGTGAACACCAGCGAGCCCTTTCAGCGCCTGGTGAACCAGGGGATGATCCTGGGGGAGGATAACCAGAAGATGTCCAAGAGCCGGGGAAACGTGGTAAACCCCGACGACATCATAGGGAACTACGGCGCGGACGCCCTCCGGATCTACGAGATGTTCCTGGGGCCTTTAGAGGTGAGTAAGCCTTGGGTGAGCGCAGGCCTGGTGGGGGTTTCCCGTTTCTTGGAGCGGCTCTGGGCCATAGGCGAAAAGCCCCTCAGTGAAGCCCCGGGAAGCGAAGCCTTAACCCGGCTCCTGCACAAGACCATCAAGAAAGTGAGCGAGGATACGGCCTCCCTTGCCTTCAACACCGCCATCAGTGCCATGATGGTGTACTCTAGCGAGCTTGCGAAACTGCAGGTGGTACCCCGGAGTCTCTGGTTGCCCTTGGTGCAGATGGTGAGCGCCTATGCGCCCCACCTGGGGGAGGAACTGTGGGAGAAGCTCGGTGCTCCTGAATCGGTGTCCAGGTCCGTTTGGCCCGTCTACGACGAAGCCCTCAGCCGGGATCAAGAGCTGACCATAGTAGTGCAGGTGAACGGCAAAGTCCGGGACAAGTTCACCGTGGCGGCAGGTACGCCCCGGGGGGAGCTTGAGAAGCAGGCCCAGGCCCTGCCGGGGATCCGTAAATGGACTGAGGGGCACCAGGTGGTCAAGCTTATCACCGTGCCGGATAAGCTGGTGAACCTGGTTATTGCATGAAGCCGTGGTGAGCTGCAGGGGCCTCAGCTTTCATGCCTCCCTCAAATAATGAATGAACGCCCTTGACGGTAATGACCGGCGGTTACTATATTACTTACGAGAGAATACGAGTAGAGGGCAGTCGGGGGCGCTATGATTGCTGTCACCCCTGCCCGGGCGGTAAGCTTTTTCGGGGGTAAGAGAAGGCGTTATGGGAATACAGGAACGAAGGGGGCGAGAAAAAGAGGCCCGCAAGACCTTGATTATGGACTGCGCCAAGGAACTCATCTTGAAACAGGGAGTAGAGGCCGTCAGTATGGGGGACATAGCCAAAAAAGCGGAACTGAGCAAGGCAACCCTCTACCTCTACTTTCCCAGCAAAGAGGCCTTATTTCAGGAACTCTGCGATACCAGTGCGCGCCGCTTTATTGATCGCGTCCAATCGCAGATGAACCCCGGCTTGTCCGCTTTGGAACAGATAAAGCTGTTTTGGCTCAGTTACCTGGCCCTGTACGGGATCTCAGAGGATATGCTCATCCTCCTGAGCCTAAAACAGTATATTACCGGAGCCTTTTTGAGTATCCCTGTGGATGAGATGGAGCCTGCCGCATCAGCCCCGCCCCCGGCTTCCTGGCTGTATGGCATGATTAAGCGTATGATCTCCCAGGGTATTGCCGAAGGAACCTTTGATCCTGCCGCTCAGCCGGATATAATCACCCGCAGCATCTTTTCGTGGTTTTCTTATGTGGTGGAACATGCGGCGAAATTGCCGCAAGCCGCACGAAAGTCCCAGGATATGATTGAAGCGATGAAACATATTTTTGAGATCCTCCTTAAAGGCATTGCCCGGGAAGGAGTGGACCGTTCCCTGCTGGTATTGCCGGAGAGGTACTGGGAAGATGATGGAAAGCTTGTTTAAGCATCCCTGGCTGATGGTGGGGCTTATCGCGGGGATCAGCCTCTTTTTTGCCTTCCAGCTTCCCCGGGCTGAACTGGATAATAACAACCTCCGCTTTGTACCTGAAAACGACGAAGCCCGGCTGGTATCGGCCTATATTGATGATACCTTCGGAAGCTCCCTGTTTATCCTGGTGGGACTTGAACGGAAGTACGGAACCGTGTTTGACCAGGACTTCCTCATGCGAATCCGGGACTATGTGGACCGAATCCGGGAAGTCGAAATTGTGGGTAAGGTGAGCTCGATCATAAACACGGATTACATCACCGGCGACGAGGATGCCCTGGTGGTGGAACCCCTGGTAGGAGAGGATTTTTCCGGTACCCGGGAGGAAATCGAGGAATTGAAGCGCCGGGTCCTTTCCTGGGACCTCTACCGGCAGGCATTGATCTCCGATGACTTTAGCGCTACCCAGATCCTGGTGCCCCTGGAAATTACCGCGGAAAACGCAGGACGCCCTGAGGTCGTGGCCAGTTTCCTTGAGATCCGGGACCTAGCCCGGGATATGTTCAATGGCTTTGCCGTGGTGTA
The DNA here is from genome assembly GCA_031282065.1 of Treponema sp. Taxonomy (GTDB): domain Bacteria; phylum Spirochaetota; class Spirochaetia; order Treponematales; family Breznakiellaceae; genus JAIRLU01. Next base: position 7,155 of record JAITEL010000042.1, on the reverse strand, counting down.
TGTTACGGGGATGCCCGTACTCAGCGCCACCATCAACGAAGCGGTCCACCAGGATCTCCTGCTCTTGGTTCCTGTGGTGATTGGGGTGGTCCTGGTGGTGGTTTTTCTGCCCCTGCGGCGGATCAGTTTCGTGGTTTTCTCCTTGCTGGCGGTTTTAATAGCCGTCATCTGGTCTATTGGGGCCATGCCCCTGGTGGGTATCAAGCTGTCGGTCATCTCCACGGTGTTGCCGGTCATCCTCATTGCAGTCGGGAGCTCCTACGGGCTCCATCTGATTATCCACTATCTCGAAGCAGTAGACCAGGATTTCGCTACCATGAGCCGGGAAGCCCATCGGGACATGATCCTTAACCTGGTGCGGACCATCCGAAAGCCCCTGTTTCTGGCGGCCCTGACCACTATGGTCAGCTTTTTTGCCTTTTGTTTTACCCAAGTGCTTCCCATCCGGGAATTCGGGTATTTCTCCGGTTTTGGGGTGGCAGTGGCATTCTTCATTACCCTCACCCTCATCCCGGCGATTTTGATCATCCGGGGGCCTCGGCCGCTGAGGAAGCTCAAATTGAAAGGCCCGGAAATGGCCCCGGAGGGACGGAGAAATCAGCGTATAGCGGCGTTTTTTTCGGCTATAGCACAAAAAACCTATCTGGTTTTGGGGGTGGCCGCGGTGCTGCTGCTGGTGTCCCTTTATGGGGCCTCCAAGCTCATCATCGACAATGTTTTCTTGGAGTATTTTAAGCCTGATACGGATATCAACACCTCTGATACCTTTATCCGTAAGCACTTCGGCGGTTCCAAGGTGGTAAGCCTGGTGGTGCAGGCAGAAAGCCCTGAAATGCTCCTGCATCCTGATACCCTGGGGGCCATAGATGATCTGCAGACCTACCTGATACGCAAGGTTCCTGAAGTCGGTAAGGTCATGGGATTTACGGATTTGGTCAAACGGATAAACCAGGTATTTAACGTGGATGAGTCTCCGCTGGGCCTGAAGCCCCTGTCTGAGGTTTCAAGTACCGGGGATTTTGGGTTTGGGTTTGAGCAGTCCCCTGATCCGGGCTTTGGGTTCGGCGCTTTTTTCGATATACCTGCACCTTCCGGGACTGCGGAGGCAGCGGAGTTGCAGGAAGTCCCGGTCACTCCCCATGAATTGGCCGGTCTCCTTGAAAAGGCCTTGAGTGTCGGGGGCGACCGGGCCATGGATGCTTCTCAACTGGTCTGGGAGCTGAAGAAACAGGTGAATTATGAAGGGGCAGCTTATTATGAAATTCCCCGGGACCCCCTCCGTTACGGCAAGACCCGTCCAGAGGAACTCCAGCAGTTGGTTTCCAACTATTTGGTATTGCTTTCCGGGAACATCGAATCCTATGCCAATGATCCCCTGGAACCCACCGCCATAAAGACCACGATTCAGCTTCGTACTATTGGTCAGGATGATACGGATCAGGTGGTTGCGGTGATTAACGATTATGTGGAGGAGCATTTCCCCGATACGGTTCAGGTGGTGGTAGGGGGTACAGCCTTGGTGGAAGGCTCTCTGAACAACCTGGTGGTCCAGTCCCTGTGGTCCTCTATAATCATCGCCTTGGTGTCTCTGTTTGCCATCATGGTCATTTGTAACCGTTCCCTCGTGGCAGGCTTCCTCAGCCTTACCCCCCTTACCCTGCTTATCCTCATTAACTTTGCGATCATGGGCTTTGCAGGAATTAAACTCAACATTGGGACCGCTATGATTTCCAGCCTGTCTATGGGTATTGGCATTGATTACACGGTTCATTTTCTGGAGGCCTATAAGCGGGAATATCGGGCTGCCCGGGGCAAGGGGGATTTCCTGCAAAAGGCATATAGGACTTCCGGGATGGCCATTATCGTGGATGCCCTGGCTACGGGCCTGGGCTTTGCGGTGCTTCTCTTGTCCCAGTTTAATATGTTGGCGGATCTGGGCTTGCTGATTGCTTTGGCTATGCTTATGAGCGCTTTGGTAGGACTCGTCATCGTCCCCGCGCTGTTGCTATGGCTCAAGCCCCGGTTTGTTTGGCAGGAACCCGTTGCGTAGAGCGGGTCTAAGACTGCTTAGACCCGCCCATGATTGCTAAGGAGATAGAGCATGAAAAAAATAGTTTTTGTACTCGGAGGCCTAGTGGTGGTTTCCGCAGCCTTGGTCGGAGCTCAGGATGCGGCATCCTTAGTGCAGGATTCCCGGAACCGTATCAAGGCGGATACGATTTCCACCCGTTCCCGGATGGTCCTTACCGGCAAGGATGGTGCTACCAGTGAACGCCAGATAGATCAGTATTCCAAGGACGGCCCCAAGGGGAGCCGTACCCTTATCCAGTTCCAGCGCCCTGCAGGGGTGGCCGGTACCCGGTTCCTTACTATGGAGAACCCGGGAAGCGCGGATGACCGCTGGATCTTCCTCCCCTCTTTGGGGAAGGTCCGCAGGATCGCCGCCTCTGAAGGATCAGGCAGTTTCATGGGTACAGACTTGTCTTACGATGATATTTCCTCGGCGGATCGGGATGTGGGTCTGGATACCCATACCTTGCTGCGGGAAGAAGTCTTCAAGGGGAACCCCTGTTATGTGATTGAATCGGTTCCCCGGGACCGGTCCTATCAGTATTCCCGTATGGTGCAATGGATAGACCGGGGTACCAAGGTGAACCATCAGATTGAACTCTATGACCGGCGGGGAACTTTGGTGAAAATCCTGGAAATCCTGGAACTCAAGGAGGTACAGGGCAGGCTCAGCCCCATGGTAACGAAAATGCGTACTTTGGCAGCAGGGACTTCCACTACTATCTATGCGGATATTCTCAAGTACGACGACCCCATTCCTGAAGGGGTCTTCACGACGAAATTTCTTGAAACCGGGAGGCCTTAGAAACAATGAATCAATTTATGGCAAAGCTGGTCCGTTTCAGTATGGCAAGCTTAGGGTTGCTCCTCCCACTGTGCTTCTTAGCAGCCCAGGAGGATGGGGATTTTGGATTCGGCTTTGAGGATGCGGTGGGTAGTGCTGGTGCGGCTTCGGGGCCCCGGGTGCAGGTTTCTGGGGAAGTGAGGACCCAGCTTCAGGGTTTTGGGGATGATTTTTCTTCCCAGGAGCGGTTCAAGCAGGCTTCCTTGGGGGATATGTTCTCCGGCAAGCTCAACTTCTCCGGTTCTGCTTTTAATGCCGATGGGGCGATAAACCTGAAGCTTGCCCCCGTATTGGACGGTTCCGCTCCGGTGAGCATTGACGAGGCATACCTGCGGGTTTATTTCGGCAAACTCGACGTGGAAGGAGGGCTGCGGAAGCTCACCTGGGGTAAGGCGGACAGTTTTGGTCCCTTGGATGTGCTGAATCCTCTGGACTATTCGGATCTCAGTAGTATGACCGATCTTTCGGGTATAAAAATCGCCCGTCCGCTGATCCATCTCTCCTATAGCCTGGGGGCTTTTTCCAAGCTGGAAGGGGTCTTTATCCCGCGTTTTGCAGGACACCGCTTTGCCCAGGATGGCCGCTGGGTACCGGCCCAGATTACCGGCTATGAGGAGATGATGGAAAGCAGTATAGCGAATGCACTGGCGGATATTCTGCTGCTTCAACCCCCTGATTGGCTGCTGCAAGACCCCAATGCTATACAAGATATACGAACCCATTATAAACAACTGGATAGGGCCTCTTTCTATCCCCTTACTTCCACCTTGGAATATGCCCAGGCAGGCCTGCGCTTCACCACCACGGTGGGTTCATCGGACTTAGGTTTCCAGTATTTCTTTGGCAACCTTTTCAGACCGGCCATCACCATTACCGGTGGAGCCCAGTTTCTCCAGGATCCCTACGGCATTCGACCGGATATACGCTACAACCGGTATCACCAGATAGGCGTGGATTATGCCCAGGTAATCGCGGGTTTTAATCTGCGGGCGGAACTGGCTGCGAATATCACCAGTGATCTCACCGGGGATGACGGCCAGGTGTACAACCCGGCCATTGCCTGGTCTCTGGGCTTTGACCGGGACCTCTTCTGGGGTATCAACCTGAATTGCCAAGGCACGGAGAGCATAAGGCTCTTTTCGGTGGCAGCGGATCCCATGCTGGATACCGAAGCAGGTACCGATAGGACTTCCACCCAAATTATCCTGACCCTCTCGAAAAAGTTCTTGCGGGATGAACTGGAACTCAAGGCTACGGGGATTTGGGGCATTGAGGACAGGGACTTCTACATCCTTCCCGCCCTTGTCTGGACCAAAGGAGACGTGGCAGCGGAACTGTCCGGGGGTATTTTTGGTGGAGATGCGCAAGGGGAATTGGGGCAATACCACAAGAATAGCTTTATGAAAGTGGCCCTGACCTATACCTTTTAGGGAAGAAGCAGCATGCTCAAGATACCCTATATCGGTAGATAGGCCGGAAGCGGGTAATCTGGTTTTGGAGGCATATCCCCCTTATTACTGAGAGTAATGATAATGTCTCTAAGAGCCTGTTGCGTTTCTTCCCGCGCGGATAGTCAAAACAACAAAGACTGATACCATCACCATTTCTTCGGAGGAAAAGATGGAGAGAATACATGAAGATGACCTGGCGCAGGTCAAAGAGTATGGGAGAAGAGATAAACAAACCGCGAAGGACGGAATAGGGGAATATCCGGCACAAACTCATAGATAGTATCGTTATAGCGGGAGCCGATTATGTGCTTGTGGTGAAAGAGCATCAGAAGGGGCGGTATGAGGATATCAAGAAGTATTTTGAGGGAAGGATTAAAGACCGTCCTGCAATACCGGATATTTCGGAGGAAAAATGGGAGAGAGTGGGTACAAACCGGCCGGTATTACAGTTCAAGCGGTGATGTTACCGCGGAGGAATTCCTGAATTCCATACGAGGGCACTGGTCGATAGAGAACCAGTTGTATTGGATACTGGACATAGTCTTTCGGGAAGACGAGTGCCGGGTGAGGACGGGGAATGCGGCCCTCAAGGTGAATATCCTGCGGAAGATGGCGTTACACCGGCTGAGGAAGATGAAAATGGACAAGAAACGGGTGAGCGGCACAGGCCGTATGACGCCCTAGATTCGGATTATCTGTATGAGGCCTTGTTCTCAGAGTAAAAGCCGATGCTCTGAGGCAACACGGTACCTTGCTATCTTTTTTCTCTCCTGGTATGCTCATGTCGTTGGCATGGCATGGTATAAGCCCGGAGGTAGAAGATGAAGGTAGGTATCGATACCTTCGCCTGTGAAGGCGGTAAATCGGGAGTCGGTGTTTATGTAATGCACATATTAAAAAGGATACCTCCTTCTGGAGCGCTCTATGAATTATTCGGCTGGGAAGAAGATCGCTTTGCCTATAGCGAAGTTGCTCCGGATCTGGAATTTATCCCCCGGTACCCTATGGGCGGTAGTATCGCCCCGACACTCTGGCATATCGTTAAGTATCCCCAATTTGCCCGGGATCGGGCTTATGACGCCTGTTTTTTCCCGGCAGCTCACAAACAACTTCCTTATAAGTCTCCCTGTCCTACGGTTGGGGTAATCCATGATATGGCCGCCTATGGGAGTTCCGAGAAAACGAGTGACGCCTGGGTAGGGCTTATCCAGCGGGTACTGCCCAATGCCATAAGAGGGCTTGACCGGGTCATTGCGGTGAGCCAGTGGGTGAAACAGCAGTTAATAGAACATGCCCATGTTAGAGAATCCCTTATCGAGGTGGTACCCAATGGGATTGATCATACCGCATTTTATCCCCGACCCCGAAACGAGGAAAGCGTGGTCCTTATCCAGCCCTTCAGTTTTCGCCGTCCCTATATACTGTACGCCTCTCGGCTTGAGCATCCCTTGAAGAATCATATTAGGCTGATTAAGGCCTTCGGTATTTTTAAAGAACGAACCAAGTATCCCCACCGGCTGGTTCTTGCAGGTGGGGACAAGCCCGGGGCAGAACAGATAAAAGCTGCTGCGGCAGCCTCCCTCTTCAGGCACGATATTTTTTTCACCGGCCATTTCCCTCCCAAACATATCCCTGAGCTATATGCTGGTGCGGATATAGTGGTGATCCCTTCGATGTATGAAGGCTTTGGTATGGGGGCACTGGAGGCTATGGCCTCAGGAGTGCCAGTTACCTGTGCCCGGGCAGGTTCTTTACCAGAAACCGCTGAACACGCGGCTTTGTATTTTGATCCCTACAAGCCTGAAGATATGGCGGATCGCATGGTAACCCTCACTACCAACCGAGAGGTATACCGGGAATGTCGTCGGCTGGGGCTTGAACGAGCCGGGGCTTTTTCCTGGGACCGCTGTGCTACCCAGACCTTGGATATACTACAAGAAACCCTCGACAGATAAAGTGCCAAAGGTGATCCACAAAGTATGATGCCTGTTAAACGAAGCCTTAGTTGATGTAAGAGAAAGTCATATTAAACCCTTTCCCATGAGTGTTGAGGTAACCCTTGAGGGGAAAGAGCGGGGGCACCGGCCCCGTTCCCTGCAAGGGGCGGACAGGGTACCGTTGCCTGCGGAGCCGGGGGAAAGCACCCGTTTTGACACGGAATACGTGCGGAACGGGACCTGCGATATATTCATGTTTGTGGCCCCTCTGGAAGGGCGGAGGTGACGGAACGGCGCACCCGCAGGGACTGGGCGGAACAGATAAAGCGGTTAGTGGATGAGGATTTTCCTCAGGCTGAGAAAATCGTGCTGGTCATGGATAACCTGAACACGCCCAAACAGGGGAGCCGGCTTAATATGGCCGAGACAGGGCTGAACGTGATAAACAACCACGGGCTATCGGCGCGGATACCGACGATAGAGCAGATGCGGGAAGGAACTGAGGCATGGAATGAGAGACACAACAAGGAAGCCTGTAAAATCAATGGTGTTTTACCAGCGCTGATGCCCGCATTAAGCTAAAGCGGCTATACCCTCCGTCTGAATGATGCCGGGATACTAGTATCGAGTCTCTATTTAAACTGTGGATATAGGCGTGTAAGTTTGATACGGGCATCGGCAGTGGTAAATCGCCAGTTGATTTTACAGGCTTCTTTGTTGCGTCTTCTATTCCCCGCCTCCGCTTCTTTCCGCATCTGTTCTATCGTCGGAACCCTCGCTGATACTCCGTGATTGTTTATCACATTCAGTTCTATCTCGGCCATGTTTAACCAGCTCCCGTGTTTCGGCGTAT
>JAITEL010000017.1 GCA_031282065.1 Treponema sp. | reverse complement strand
TGTATTTGAGGCCGTTGCCGACCTCCCGACACTCAGGCAGTTTCTCCGCCGCCTTATCAAGATACCCGATAAAGGGTTTAAGTATTCTCCGTCCCATGCCTTATTTTAGGCATCTTTTTTTGAATTTGGAATTGCTGCTTCAACCTGAGCATCCGGCTTCCCGGCGAGTACGAGGGCGCGGAGACGAGCCTGCCCGAAGGCGTGCATCCCGAAGCCCGGCTCCAGGCCAGCGCGGCCCTGCGGAAATACCTTCGGGAGCGGGTGCAGGTGGAGTTTGACGGCGTGGACCAGAGGGACGGGCTTATCGCCGAGGCCGTGGACGAACATACCGGACAGGTTGACGACGTGATGACCATCGGCAATCTGCTTACTATTCGGGGCTACGGGCTCAAGGTAGAGGCGGAGGCCAAGTATGCGGCGGAGGTCGGGCTCTTCTTTGACGATGGGGAGAACCCGCCGGTGAAGGCGGAGATCCTCGCGGTGAACGAACCGCGCACCCTCAAAGCCATCGTGCCCGCGTCTCTCGCCGTTGGCAAGGACTACGCCCTCAAGGTGCTTACCCAAAGCTCGACGAAAGGCTCAAGCAGCCTCCTCAAAGGTCTTCGGGAGATTCATTCCGAATTCAAGCTCACTGCCCATTCCGCGTAGCCTTATCGCAGCACCCTGCGAAGGCTTATCGCAGCACCCTGCGAAGGCTTGTCACAGCACCCTGCGAAGGCTTGTCGCAGCACCCTGCGAAGGCTTGTCGCAGGGCCCTGCGGCTCAAGCCCAATAACGCTGAGGCGTACTACTATAACCGGGACGCCGCTTACAACGGCAAAGGGGAGCATGGGTCATAGGGGACTTCTCTCAGGTCCTGCCGAACTCACCGGAAACGCGGGGGATCTTCGATCCCAGGTCGTCAGCGTTACGCCCTATACCCAGAACGGCATGGACTCACCCTCTCGGACGTCGTGGAGGTTTTTCGTCAAAAGTGTCTGACACTACATCGTCTAATAAACTCGATAGCCTGTGCAGCCGGTGATATAAACTTCCAAACACCCACTCCTCCGCTTGTTCCACAAGCCCCGCCTTCACCGGATTCTCCGCTAGATACTCCCGCGCCCGCAAAAAGTCCCGCATCCCTCCGATTATTCGTGAATAGAATCGTTCCCCCCATACATGCCCTTTCCGATCCTGCTCTTTATTCCACGCCTTGGCGAAATTACACTTTATCCATTGCATTATTTCCGATAAAGTCCCGCCTTTACCCGGCTTTATCAAAAAATGAATGTGATTTCCCATAATACAGAAATCCCAAAGGCGGAAATGGAACTTCCGCTTCGCCTTCGCCACGAAAGAGAGGAAGAGCAACTTGAATCGCGGCTCAAGCAGGCTCATGTCGTCATGGTCAATTTTTGAGGTTACATGATAGGTCGCTCCGTCTTGGAGCATTCGCAAGCTTCTCATACCTATAATACGGGATTATCTTGTTGCTTTGGTGTCTGACACCATCGAATGCGGTCAAATGCTGAAAGGGCTCTACGACACTACACGGGAAAGCTTATGGTGTCAGACACCCCGTTCTTGACAGAAAGCCGTATAATCCGCATGATTCGGATAGCCGGGCATTGCCCGGAAAATCAGCGTAATACAGGAGGTAACTATGAGTAATAAAGAAACTCATGAACTTTGGGATATGCTTGCCCGTTTAAAGAGCGGCTTCCGGTGGGTAGACCTTAGCTTTGAACTGAGCCCCGAGACGCCGCACTGGCAGGGGTTTAAACCTATGGATATAGCGCCGCTTTACACGTTCGAGAACACGGACGGCGTATTCTGCGTGAATCAGTACACCCTGTCCGGGCAGTACGGCACCCACATAGACTTTCCCAGGCATTTCGATCCGAAAGGGCGGCTGGCGCATGAGTACGGTGTGCAGGATATGGCGTACCCCCTTGTGGTGATCGACAAGTCCGGCGAGGTCAAGGCAAATCCCGACTATGAATTGTCTAAAGAGGATGTCCTTGAATTTGAAAAGGCCCACGGGCCCGTGCAGCAAGGTTCATTCGTCGTGTTCCGCAGCGATTGGTCCAAGCGTACGGCAGAGGAGTACGAGAACAAGGACGCGGAAGGCAACGCGCATTTTCCCGGCTGGAACATTGAAGCGTTGAAGTACCTGATCGGGGAACGTAATGTCGCGGTGATAGGACACGAGACGCCTGACACCGATTCCGCCAGGAGCGGTAATGCGGCGGGCATGGTTTGCGAGGACTATGTGTTGAAACAGGGAAAGCTGAATGTAGAACTGCTTAAGGGTCTTGATCAACTGCCCGCGGTGGGCGCTATTGCGTTTATCACTTTTCCCAATGTAAAGGACGGCGTCGGTTTTACAAGCCGTGTCTTTGCCATCGCCCCCCCAATAGACCGGTAAAAAAGCGCCTAGTAAGCCGCCCTTCACTTTGGTATCTCCTTGCTCCGATCCGTGCGCCATGCACGCAACGGATAGAAGGTTATTTTACCAGCACACTGGCCAAGGAGGGAATAGAGATGAAGTTCCCCAGGGCGCCCCCTAAGGAGGAGAGAAAGAAGACCCAGAGGGCCCGGGTGATGCGGTTACGGTAGATGCCTTTGAGGCTGGTAACATCCTCGGAAAGCCTCTGGGCATCGGAAACCCGGGGCTTACGCAGGGTAACTTCGGTGATCCCCGCAAAGAGCCCCACTCCGATGAAGGGGTTGATGGTGGCAATGGGGGCGCCGAAGAAGGATACCACCATAGACAGGGGATGCCCCAGGGCAAGGAGGGTTCCTAAGGCAGCCAGGGAACCGTTGAGGAGGGCCCAGCGCAGGAGCATGCCAAGGCTCACCCCCGCGCCGGACCTGAAGAAGCCCGCCGCAATGAGGGCCGCAATGAGGAAGGGGACTATCCACCCGGCACTCTTTGCGAGAAAGGTCCTGCCGGGAATAAGCTCCAGGTCTGAGACATCCTCCCCTGCTTTACCGCGGGCTATCTTTTCCAGATGGGCCTTGATTCCCTGCAAGTGCCCGGCTCCCACTACGGCTACCTGTTTCCCGGCCTTTCCTCCTCCCTTACCGCCGGTCCATATACGGGCGGCTAAGTAGCGATCCCGCTCATCAATGAGGGTCTCCTTGACCGGGGGCAGGTAATCCGCCAGGGCAGCCATCATATCGTCAAGCTCGCTGCGGTTCTTCAGGTTTTCAATCTCTGCGGCGCTTAATTGTTCGGTGGAAAAGGCACTGGATAAGAGGGAGGCTAAGAGCTTGCATTTATTCCAGAGGCCGCAGCGGGCCCAGGCCCGGCGCAGGGTTATCTGCACTTCCCGGTCGCATAAGGCATAGGGGATGCCCAAAGCCTGGGCGGTTTCCACTGCGGTCTTCATCTCCTCTCCAGGCTTCACCCCCAGTTCCGCACCCATGCGGCGCTGAAAACTGGAGAGGACCAGGTTAGCGATGAGGAGAAAACCCTTGCCTTCCTTAAAGACCTTGACCACATCCAATTGCTCCCAGCTTTCTTTTTCGCTCATGGCTTGGTACCTGCCTGCATCCAGTTCCACACAGACCATATCAGGCTGCTCTTCCCGGATTATCCGGTTTACTTCTTCAATGCTGTCCCGTGAAACATGGGCGGTCCCAATAAGGATAATGGTTCTCTCTTCCCCATCCTGGAACTTCAGGGTCATACGGGTATCGTTCATCTCGTTATTTTCCTTGTGGATGCATGATTAGGGCTTATCACTCAGGGTAAGCTTCCGCTGTTCAAAGGTCCATTCATTCAAACGCCATTCAATGTTCTTGAGGCGATTCAGTTTTTTGACTTGTATAAAATAGGTATCTGCCAGGGTTTTACTGCCCCGGATATCATAGTAGTTAGCCAGATAGTAGCACATCTGAGCCTTGGTATCCTCGTCTTTTTCCTTTTCCAGCCGGTTCACCACATCCATGTCCCCGGAGAGATCATGGTACAGCCGGAGCATGGTCCATGAAGCAGCATCCCGGGGAGTCCCCCGCATGGCCTTGAGCAGGAATTGTTTCAGTTCCGGATCCGTGAGTTTCCCTGCCCGCATCCAGTTCATAGCCGCCAGAAGGGCGTAGTTCGCTTCTTTGGGGGCCCGTTGATAGGCTTCAAGAAAGGCATCCCGGGCTGCTGCCCACTGGCCCTTTCTCATGGCGAGGATCCCCAGCCCTTCAAAGGCAAAGTAGTAATCCGGCTTGAGTCGTATGATGGCGGTATATGCCTGTTCTGCCCCTTCATAATCCTTAAGATCATCCTTAAGTCCCGCACTGTATACATAGGCCAGGAAATTGTCCGGATCCAGTCTGATGGCCCGCTCGTATTCCTCCAGGGCTTCGGCTTTCTTGTCCATATCCATAAGGACCGCTCCCCGGTCCACGGCTACCCAGTAATCCTTTGGAGCAAGACCTTTGGCCACATCCATATCCGCCAGGGCCCGGGTAAAAAACCGGGTATTCCGGTACAGCTGGGCCCGTTCAAGCCTCGGATTCACCCAATCGGGAAACCGGGCTATGGCCTTGTTCAGGAGGGCTTCGGCGCTTTGGAGATCCTGGGTATAGCGGAAAACCTGGGCCCTCCCCACCAGGGCGTCGCCGTTTTCCGGTTCCACCGCCAAGACCCGGTCAAAATAGGAGGCCGCGGTCCGCCAGGACTGGAGCCGGAGGTTGAGGATCCCCAGGGCTATGAGGGCTTGTACATGCCTGGGATCGATCTTAAGGAGCCGTTCCAGCACAAGCCGCTGTTCCCGTTCCCTGCCGAGGGCCGCCTCAATCGTAGCAAGGGCGAACAGGGCTTCTGTATTGGTCTGGTCCGCAGCAAGGATCTTTTCCACGATGACCCGGGCTTCCCTCATTCTGCCTGCAGAATTCAGAATTGAGGCTTCCAAAAGTTGTATCGCTGAAGATTCCCGCTGGGCCGCAGGAAGTTCCTGAAACAGGGCAAGGGCTCCGGCGTAATCATCAAGCCCTAAGCGCTCGCTAACCCTGGTGAGGACCGCTTCGGTAGCGGACCTTTCATCTGCCAAGAGCTCAAAGCCCGTATTCCCCCCCAGCAGCCCCACGCCAAAGCATATAAGGACAAGGGACTTTTTCAAAAGCTGCACCCTGGTCAAAGGGTGCAAGCCACCGGTAGTTTCCTTGCTTTTTCTCTGATTTCTTTTAAACATCGCAACTCCTGGGATACTATAGCTATTTTTTAGTATATCGGCAAGTTGATAAGGGCGATACATTAGTATATGATAAACTCAGAAAGTATGAAAAAGTCTGTATTTCCGCGTTTGATAGGTCTTTTCTTCCTCTATATGGCGATTTTTGTCTTACTGGGAACCTTGCAGTTTGCCCACAAGGGGACCTTTACCCGGCAGATAGGGAGCCTCGTGGTAAGCGGGCGCTACCGTTCTTCGGAGTACGGCAAACTCCCTCAAGATGCCAATCACTACCCTCTGGCAGGAGAGCTGGTGATCTCCTTTGGAGGCATGAGATTCAGTATTACCGATAGAAATGATGGATTGAGTCTGATAAAGACCGACGGAACCAAAGAGGCTATGCTTCCCGTAGCTATGACTATCTCCGGAGAAACCCTGGGGATACAACTGTCCGGTGGGGCAGAACTCATTTTTGGTCTTTCTGATACCGGAGAAAGAACCGAGCTCCTGATCCATGCGGTCTTAGGGGAAGCTATCCTGGGCCTGGAGCTTCCCTATAAACCCCTTAAAACCTCCAGGAACTATGATAGGGGGGACGGCCAATTCGAGGTGGTCGCGGATACGGGGATAACCTATGGGTTCAGTAGAATCTTGCTGGATTCAGAACGCCATGTTTTGGTTCTCCACCAAGAAGCCCCCTTTATTTCCTACCGGCCCGTCCTCGAAGGCCAGAGCTTTACCCCGCAAGACTTCATCTTGACCGATGCCCAGTATGCAGCGTCCTATAAGGAGCGGGTAAGCCGCTGGCGGGAGCAGAGTTTTAATCTCTGGAGCAGAAGTATTTCCACCGGTAACAGTGAAGATTTAGTGCTTGCCTATGGAGGAGAAGCGATCAGCCGGGGAACCTATAGACAGGCCATTGCCGCGGTGCCTGCGGCCTTTCTCAATGGTACCCGCAGGACTTACGAGTCCACGGTGTTTCTCGGTCAATTGGATCTCGGGCTCCGTTCTCTTGTGAGCGCTGAACGGGATACGTTCAACCGTCTTTCCCGGATGATCCAGGAGGGTTCCTTGGAATTCTTAAAAGAGCCCCATGTGGTTGAATATTTGGCGGTCCGCGGCTACCTGAGCTTACTCAAGGATGGGCTTGGGCTCCTCAATACTCTGGATCCTGCTAGGGTTTCTCCGGATCTGATCCCCGCGATGTTCGATGGGTATACCGATTGGATGGTGTACCGTTCCATCACAGAAAAGACCGGGATACAAGAAAACCCCTTCATGCGCTTTATCGATCAGATGTACTTCATCATTTCCCAGGGCCTTACCAAGTCACCCCAAGGGGTCTTTGTGTTTTATGAGGGTAGGGCGGATACGGCATTCAACCTGCATCTGGGCAAAGCCTTCATGGTATACGCGGAAAACGCCGGCATCATGGATTGGGCGGCCATAGGGCGCTCCCTCATCCTATCGGTCCTCTCCCTGGTAAATGCCGGAGGAACCGCTCCCGCAGGACTCTTCATAGCAGAAGAGGGGATCCTCAGCGAGGATACCAGTTCCCCGCGACTCTCTTCTGCCCTTCTCTATCGTATCTTGACTCCTGGTGAAAACTATCCCCGGGCAGTGAGTCTGAGCAGCGGGAACCCTGCGATTTGGACCTGGACCGCCGCGTCTTCCCTCTCGGTAAGCCAAGGCAATGCCATGCTGGATATCGCCGTGTCCTTTCCGGTAGAGGAAATCCATTATATGCTGATCCGTGGCATTCCCCGGCCTACGAGAGTCCAGATCTACGATATGGATTATCGAACCGCCCCGGACTTTGAGCGGTATAATTCCTCCGGCTGGTCTTACTCGGCATCGGAACAGACCTTGCTGCTTAAGATGCGGCACCGTAACCCGGTAGAGCATATCAGGATATTTTACTGATGGGGGTCTGTCCTCCAGCATCAGGGGTACGGGGCGCTTCGCTTCTGTACCCCCGCTTGCTTTAGAAGGCAATATCCCGGGGACTCGTGCCGGGAGACTGGGTCTTAACCTGGCCCGGAATACCCTTCTTCAAAAGCGGGTTATTCGTCAGGGCCACCAGGACATCCTCCAAGGTAGTGAGGGTCGTCCGCACTTCCCTAAGCAGTCCTGCAGCTTCGCGGGGTAAGAGAGCCGAGGTCTTATCCAGGTTGCTGAGGATGCCGGAAACGGACCTCAGGGAAGAAATAAGGTTTGCATAGACCGAATCCTCAGCCTCGGTATCAAGGACCTGGGAAACAAGCCCGTCCGGTTCAACCACCTTATGGGAAAGGGTATCTACATTGGCGATGATGGGATGTAATTCCTCCAAGAGCCGATGTATCTCAGCCAAGACCCCGCCTATATCGAGGTTAACGGTTCTGGATACCCCCTGCACTTGGGCGATGGTGGTTTCCAGCTCCCCAAAGACCCGGCCCAGGGTGGTGGTATCCGTACCTTCCAAGGCATCGCCCACGATAAGGACAATCCTATTCACATTTTCCAAAAGCACATTGACCCGATTGATAAGGAGGCTGATACTATCCTCCTGGGGAGGGATGGCCGCAAGTCCCTGTTGGATGAGCTGCTTTCCTTCAGGGGAATGGGCATCGGGAACCACTTCCCCTTCGCTCAGCCGTTCCTCCCCCAAGCCAGGATGAAACTGGAATTGGCTCCCCAACCCTAAGGGGCTTACGCTGATATCCACCAAGGACCCGGTCCTGACCCGGTCGATATACGCCTCATAGATAAAGAACAGTACCTCCACCCGGTCATCCTCGGTAAGCCGGTAGGACTTTACATTGCCGATGGTAAATCCCTTGTACTGAACCGGCATATTGCCGCTTATCCCTGTGGCAGTGTCAAAATAGGTTTTATAATGATAATCCTTGGCAAACCACCGTTGGCTCCTGCCGAGCATGAAAAGGACAAAGGTCAGGGAGAAGAAGGCCGCTATGATGAGGACACCCACGATTTGGTCGGCAAAACGGATCCTGAATTTCATAAGAGGACTCCCGCTTCAATATGCTGGGCAAGATAATCCGCAGCAGCGATCTCTGCTCCGGTGAGGATGCGGGAAATCTGTCCTGCGTGGATGAGCACCACCGTATCCGCCAGGGTCTTAATAATGCTTACATCGTGGCTTACCAAAATAACGGTAGTCCCCTGGGCCTTCTGGTACTTCACCCTATCAATAAGCCGCTGGGCCGCGGTACTATCCAGGGATTCGGTCCATTCATCCAAAAATAGCAGCCGGGGACGGCAGAGCATAGCCCGGGCAAAGGCGATAAGTTTCTGTTCCCCCATGGAAAGCTGCGCGGGTCGTATCAAGAGATCCTTTTTATAGCCCACTTCAGCCAGGACCTCCTGCATACGTTTCTCCCTATCCATCCGGGAGAACTGGGGAAAATGGAGGCGCAGGGGCAATTCTAAATTCTGATACAAGGTCTGGTTTGCCCAAAGCGCTGAATCCTGAAAGACCACGGCACTATACCGGCGAAACTCCATGATCTGCCCCCGGTTCATGGTGGCCATATCTTGACCGCGAAAGTACACGGTTCCCATACGGGGTATCAGCAGTCCTGCGGCGAGTTTGAGGACCGTACTTTTGCCCTCGCCTGAGGGCCCCACCAGGGCGGTGGTGCTTCCTTCTGCAAATTGATAGGATATGTCCCGAATAATCTCTTCGTGGGACGTTGAAAACGATACCCTTTGTAATGCAATGATGGGCTCCATCGTCCCGCTCCTTACCTGTACCAGGATATACCTATAATACCCTACAAAGGCCTATTCTGTTTTGAGATAAATCAGGATACTAGGGTCCTAGAATGAATAATACAGCACAGATAAGAGAATATCCATCACAATACAGCCGGTAAACGCGGAACTTACCGCCCGCAATCCTGCCACGGGAATCTCCGTACTTGCCCGTTCCACGGCAAATCCTTCAATGATAGCCACGGTGGATATGATCATCCCAAAGGTGATGCTTTTAAGCAGGGAAATGAACAGATCCGAGAGGGTTAATATCTGCAAGAGGTTGTTGAAATATACCGATGCAGACATAGGCTGAAAAAGCTGGCTTACCAGGAAAGACCCTCCCAGACCGAAAAGGGAGAAGTAGCAGTTGAGCAAGAACATGGAGATGGTTACCCCCAGGAAACGGGGAACCGCCAGGTATTCAATGGGGTCCACCCCCACGGAGATATAGGCTTCCACTTCGTGGGAAATGACCATACCCGCCATTTCAGTGGCAATGGCCGTAGCCGACCGGGCAGCGATGATGAAGGCTCCCAGAAGGGGCCCCAATTCCCGGGTGATGACGGTAATGAGCAGGGGGTATATGAGCCGTTCTTGAGAAAAACCCGCGAGAAAGGGCATACCGATACCAATAACCGCCACACCGATACCCACCGCTAAGAGGCTGCTTATCCCCAGCGCCTCTACACAGGTAAAGAGGATCTGCATGATCAGGATCTTAAAGGCCACATGCCCCCGGACGATGAAATAACCGGTGCTGCGTACTATTTTGGTAAAGAACCCAAGGGTATACAAGCTGTTATCTACGATATGCATCAAAAAGGCTATGAACATCGCCACGATCTCATACTCGTGCTCCGCCGAGCAAGCCGGATATAGGTTTCAAGAGAGTTCTAGTGTACGATAGAAGAGCCGGTGGTGTAAAGCCTTCGCATCCCCCAGCCAGCAATTCCAAATTCAAGAATCATCGGGGGCCTCGCCCGCAATGGTGAGTAAAAAGTCAGTCCAATCGTCGTGCAAATACCGGCTCATTTCATACCTCAGCGCCCAGAAAAACGCGT
>JAITEL010000014.1 GCA_031282065.1 Treponema sp. | reverse complement strand
GGCTGTTTACGAGGGGTCTTCCTCTCTTGCTATGCTCCCCACACTGTCCTCAATCAGGGTGATCATCTGTTCAATATCGGCCAGGGAGACATTCGATTGCTGGAGCATTTTCTCCATCGTTACGGCGATATCCTCGTAGTCCTGAACGGTCGAAGAGATGGCGTCCATATCCTGGCTTACCTCAGAGATGGCCGTATATTCCTGGGCGCTTAATGAGACCAGGTGTTGCATCAGGGAGCTTCCTTTCTTCACTTCATCGCGCATGACCTGCATGTGTTCCGATAAACCGGTGCTGTGGCGGATGAGATCTCTGACATTTTGGGAGATAGTTTCTATGGCTTCCTTGGTAGTGGCCGCATGTTTGCGGATCTCCTGGGCTACCACGGCAAAGCCCTTGCCCGCGGCTCCTGCCCGGGCCGCTTCAATAGACGCATTGAGGGCCAGGATATTGGTCAGTTCCGCGATATTCTGGATAGCCGCAAGGTTATCTGCGGTAACTTTGGCAACAGCCTGCAAAGCGCCGGTAAGCTGAAAGGAATCATCACAGGTCTTATCAATACGGGTAAAGTTCTGATGCATGGTTCCCAGGTAGCTTTGATTATCCTTGGACACTCTGGCCAGGACTTCGGATTTTGTCTGAAACGAAGCGTTCACCTTTCGGGTAACCTCAAAGACGCGGGTAAAGGCGCCATGCAGGTAGATGATGGTGGTATTCAGCATACGACTTCGGGAGATAATTTCAAAGCCTATGATTTTGAGCTTGCTGTTTACATAATGAACCAGCCTTCGTATCTTATGGCTTAAGCGATCCTTCTGAGGAGCGGGTTTTGGCTGCACTGTCGTCATCGATCAGCCTCCGAAAAAGACCGCGGTCAAGGTCTGGTTATGATGGGTAACGAATTCTTCCCCATAGGTATTAAAGCCGGCAAAGGACAGATGCTCGAAGACCCGGTTGAAGTCGCTTACTTTCTTCAGTTCCTGGAGTTCCAGATACCGGAACGCACAGTTAAACAAGAGCGCCCCCTGTACATTCGGGAGGTAGCGCCCGACATCTTCCAGAGTTTTCTGGGCATGGGCGATGATGTCTCCCCGCCTCAGGAGGTGTACCCGGGTTTGCTCATCCAGGTAACAGTAAAATTGTAAGCCCCCGCCCTCTATAGGCCCGACCTGGCTGCGTACATAGACCGTATCTCCCATAACAATGCCCAGGGGGTTCTGGGCCAGATGAGCCATCGTGATGGCATCGGGGCTTGCAAGGCCGGTAGCCTTTGCGTAATAGGTGGCGGCCTCCTGCCCTTCTATTTCCCAGACGATCCGCTTGACCGGGTCAGCTTTGGTAATGACAAAGGAAGTAGCCGTGGGAATACAATGGACGTAATGGTTGCAGTAGAAGGGGATATTCATCTTCATAAGCAAGACCGCAACCCCGTCGGCAGAGCAGGTTTCATCCGCGCTCACCAGGGTTTTCGTAAAGGTAAACTCGTCCGCTGCCGCGCCTCCTACCAGGTTCAGATTAAAGCCCTTTTCAAAGGTAAAACGCCGGACGATTTCTTCTCCATAGCAGAGGCCGTCAAAAAACAGGATGCCCAAATAGCTGTTCGGGTCGAAGGTCCGGTGGCCGCTCTTCCGTTTCAAGTCTTCAATGAGCTTTCGCGCGGCAAGCGCGGGATCCTGCTTCACCCCTTCCTGCAAGGCGATGAAGGCCTCCGCTACTTCGTCGGAAGACAGGGACATGGCTACCAAGCCTTTTTCAACAGCCCCGCCGGTACACCAGCCGCCCAGCATGGAAGCGCCGATGCAGGAAGCCTGGGGAAAGGCCCGTTTGAGCGCCCGGTGGACTTCAAGGCGCTCATACTCAACGGAGAAAAAATAGATCACCGCCTTGACCTGGGGTTGCTCAATTTCTTTGATAAGCCCGGCGAAGTCTCCAGAGGAGCGCCGTGCAACTTTAATACTCATAACAAGTTTCCTTCAGCTGTTGCTAGAAAAAAATAGTTTCTTCAAAGAAACAAGAAAATCATCAGAAACAATGCAAGAAGAGTGTACAGAAAGCCCCTTGCATAGTCAAGGTTTATCCGCCGTTCTCCAAACCGGGGATATTTTACCTCTTTACCCCATCCTTTCGGGGAACTACACTGAGCTCCTATGGAACGTGTATTATCTCATTTTTTCACCCCGGACCTTGCCCAAAGAGCCGGCTGTATCGGCATGCCTTCCCCGTTCCCCGCGGCAGATCCCCTGGTTACCGGTTTAGCCTATGATTCCCGGACCGTAAGCCGGGGTAACCTCTATTTTGCCCTGCCCGGGCTCCATACAGACGGCCACGCCTACATCCCTGACGCCATCAGGAAGGGGGCACGGGTGATTATCCATCAACAGGCACTGCCCAGGTATGAGGAGGGGATCCGGTATATCCGGGTGGAGGATGCCCGCTTTGCCATGAGCCCTGTGGCAGACGCCTTTTACGAGTCCCCCTCAAAGGAGTTGTGCGTTATCGGCGTAACCGGAACCGAAGGCAAGAGCACTACGGTGTACCTCATCTACCAACTCCTCACGCTTTTGGGAAAGCAGGCCGGGTTCATCTCCACGGTACAGTACAGCGACGGAACCGGTGAGCGCGGGAACCCTGAACATCAGACCACCCCGGAAGCGCCGGTAGTCCAAAAGCTCCTGAGGGATATCCGTAAACACGGGGGGGACTATGCGGTCCTGGAGGCAAGTTCCCACGGGTTATCCCCCAGGACCAACCGTTTGGGGGATGTGGCCTTTGCTGTTGCGGTAATGACCACGGTAAACCACGAGCATTTGGAATTTCACGGGACCTGGGAACAATACCGTCAGGATAAGGCGAGGCTCTTCCAAGCCCTGGATCGCTTGGATCGCCCCAAAGCCCTGTCCCCAAAGCTTCCTCGTTTTGGGGTGGTCAATGCAGATGACCCCAGCGCAGCGTATTTTGCCGAATCCACCACCCAGCGCACCTACACCTACAGCACTCAGGGCCTTGAGGCGGATATGTCCCTCAAGAACATAACCGGTAAGGTCGGGGGGAACTGCTACGAAGTGGGTATTGCGAAGACCGGCGCTATCCTGGCTATACGGGACCAGCTTCCCGGGGCCTTTAATGCGGGGAATGTGCTGGCCAGCCTTATCGTCCTGTCGGAACTCCTGTCCATGCCCGTGGAGGAGCTTATCCCCTTGGTAGCGGGCCTCAAGCCCGTCCGGGGCCGGATGACCAGGGTGGAACGGGGCCAGCCTTTTGAGGTGGTGGTGGATTATGCCCATACCCCCGCGTCTTTCCGGGCCATATTCCCGCCCTTGCGGGAACGGCTGGATGAGCGGGGGGGCCGGATCATCAGCCTCTTTGGTTCTGCAGGAGAGCGGGATACCGCCAAGCGCCATGAACAGGGCCGGATTGCGGCGGCGTGGTCGGATCTGCTGCTCCTTACCGACGAGGATCCCCGTGGGGAAGACCCTCTGGCGATTTTAGAAGACATTGCCCGGGGCATTTCCGGCGCCGCGGAGGGAGAGACGCTGTTTCTGATCCCTGATAGACCAAAAGCCATACGGAAGGCCTTTGCTCTGGCCCAGCCCCAGGATCTGGTCTTGCTTCTGGGAAAGGGGCATGAACATTCCATCATCTATGCCCATGAAACAAAAGCCTATGATGAGATTGAAGAGGCTGAAAAAGCTCTGGCAGAAATGGGGTTTTCTTGCCCTCTCCTAAGCTCATAGCCCTTGGTGGCCGAAGGCCCCCGGACAGTGTGAAAACCCCATAGTATCTTTAGCAAGAAAGCAGGGGGCAAGGTACAACATTCCCGCCCCTTATCCCTAGTAGGGAGCGTCCCTTATCCCTACTAGGGAGCGCTCCTTATCCCTACTAGGGAGCGCCCCTTATCCCTACTAGGGAGCGCCCCTTATCCCTTCTAAGGAGCGCCCCTGGTTTCCCCCGAAATACGATCTTGATCATCCTTTATCTAGCGGCAAAGGGCGCTTCGATCCCTTAGCACCACTGAGAGTCATGGGCGTTAAACCCCCTGGGGGGCTTTTTTATATGGGGGGCCACGCCCCGTCATTGCCAGCGCAGCAAAGCAATCCACGGCGCGGACTGCCCTGTCTGGATTGCTTCGGGCTTCGCCCTCGCAATGACGAAAGCCCCCGCCACTCTTCGGATGTGCGTCATGATCACTACTGAGAGTCATGGGCTTTAGACCCGCTGGCGGGTGG
>JAITEL010000012.1 GCA_031282065.1 Treponema sp. | reverse complement strand
CCGCCTGAAGCGGAGCTTGCGGGGGAGGATGCCATAAGGGTCAGACCCCCTTATGGGAAAACCGAGACCCCTACCGCTTTTCTGTTCCTTTTCCCGCTTCCCCTTGACCCTGCGCCCGGATAAGGGGCGTCCATTCGCCGGGTATTCCGTATTAGCCCCTTTGTTCGTCTCTGAGAGAAAACGCTCCGGGGAGAGGTGTGTTCTGAAACAGGGCAAGGACAAATATGGGGCAAGTTTAGCCCTCATGCGGGGGCCGGGGCTTGGCGCTTACCCTGAACTTCATTCCAACCGGTACGCCTGTTCTCCGTTTTTCTCCTAAGGAAAGCAATGTTCCTTCGGAGGGCAGCTTTCTCCCTTTGCAGGGCAGCTTCATCCCTTCGGAGGGTAAGCTCATTCCTTCGCAGGGCAGCTTTCTCCCTTCGCAGGGGAAGGGTTTCTCTCATAAGGAGAAAAATATCCCTTCGGAGAGTAAGGTCATTCCTTCGGAGGAAAAAACTCTCCCTTCGGTTGGAAATGTTTCAAACGCCCGGTTGAATGAGCAGAGGCGGAGTGGGAAACGCCTTCAGCGCCGAAGTCTCTCCCGCAGGCAGCACGCTGCGTAACGAAGACAGCGGCAGGCGCATCCTCGCTGCCTATACCTGCCGTGTTCCTTCCCAAGCACTTCTCAGGAGCCTGGGTTTCATGTATGATGGGATAAAGGGGTTTCGCCGCGTCTTGAACGGTGAAGCCCCCTTCCATTACACCATAGAGAAGGAGTAATCAATACGATGAAAGAAACCTGTCTCCTGTTTGCCCAATACCATAAAGCAGGCAATCAAGCGATCCTTTCCCTTATACAGACCCTTTCCCCGGCAGAACGGGAGAAGGAACGGGGGTCTTACTACGGCAGCCTTTCCGGGCTGGTCCGGCATATCGCAGAAGGAACCCTCTTTTTTCAGGGGCTTTTCAAAGGGGCCTTCTCCCCTGAAGCCCCTGCCCTCAAGGCCCTCTCCCCCTTGGAATCCCTCGCGCTCCCCCAGGATACGGCTGCCGAAGAGCACTGGAAGGCCTTAGTCGCGGCTTTTGAGGACCTGGATGAGGGGCTCATCCGGTTCGTCTCGGCCCTGGATGCAGCAGATTTCACCATCCCGGTACCTGCCCCGTGGTATGGGGGCACTCCTCCCTCGGTCCCCATGTATTTTCTCTTGCACCAGCTCACCATGCATGGAGCCCACCACCGCGGCCAGATTTCCCAAATCCTGGATGAACTGAAGATAGCCAATGACTATTCCGGCATTCCTGCGGCCTTGTTAGCGCCCCCGCTCGTGCCCCGGTAGACCGGGAAGGGACCCCTGCGTATGACCAACGAAGAAATCTTGAGCCATATTGACCATACCCTGCTCAAAGCCGACGCGTCTTTTGAGGATATCCGCGCCCTCTGTAAGGAGGCCGTGCAGTATAAGACCGCCTCGGGGTGTATCCCTCCTTCCTATATCAAGGCCGTTCACGAGACCTTCGGGAAGGAGCCGGCCCTGTGTACGGTAATAGGCTTCCCCCTGGGCTACAGCCTGAGCCGGGTCAAAGCCCTGGAGACCGAACAGGCCCTCTGCGACGGGGCCTCGGAAATTGATATGGTGATTAACCTGGGCGACGTGAAGAACCGCCGCTTCGACCGGGTCCTGGAGGAAATTACCGCTCTCAAGCGGATTGTGGGGGGCCGCATCCTCAAGGTCATTGTAGAGACCTGCTATCTCACGGTGGAGGAGAAGATCCGCCTTTGCGAGCTAGTAAGCCGCGCAGGAGCGGACTACATCAAAACCTCTACGGGCTTCGGTACTGCCGGGGCTGTGCTGGAGGACATTCACCTGTTTAAGCAACACCTCAGCCCCCAAGTGCATATAAAGGCTGCCGGAGGCATCCGGACCAGGGAAGACCTGGAAAGCTTCTTGCAGGCAGGGTGCCGGCGCATTGGGACCAGTTCCGCGGTGGCCCTGTTATGCGGGAAGCACGGATAAGGAGGCATGATGCAGGGGAAGGGAGTGATTCTTTTCGGCGGCTGGGACGGGCAGGAGCCTGAACTCATAAATCGGCGTATTAGGCGGCACAGACACCAAAGGAGCGCAGTGAAGCAATGGAAAGAAAGCGTATCGGTATCGCGGGCGCGGGAAAGATAAGCGGTATCTATCTCTACGGCACCCAAGGGCCCCTCCCCAATACCTTTGGCGGGCCGGTCTTGGTCCGCCGGGGCCTGGGGCTGGGAGCCATCGCAGCATACCCGGTGCAGCGCAGCTGCTCCCGGTAAGAGGCCGGTATGCCCAAAGAACAAGTCCTGTTATGTGAAATCTTCGGTCCCGTGATGATAGGCCCTTCCAGTTCTCATACGGCAGGGGTGAGCAGACTCGCGTTTTTAGCCCGGAAAATCTTCGGCAGGCCGCCGCAGCGCGCGGTGATCCGCTTTTACGGTTCTCTGGCAGCTACCTGGAAAGGGCATGGTTCTGGGGATGCGGCAGTGGCCGGTCTTTTGGGTATTCCCCCTGAGGATGAACGGCTTTTCCGCGGTAGGGCCCTCTTAGAGGAACTCCAGGCCGATGGCAAAGGCTTTCCCCTGGTAATCGAGACCGCAGCCGAATTGCCCCCATCCTGGCATCCCAATAGCCTGATTCTTGAACTCTACGGAGAACATACCTTGATCCTGCAAGGCTCAAGCATAGGCGGGGGCTCTATCCGTATTGATGCGATTAACGGTTATGGGGTGCATCTTTCAGGGGAATCCGAGGCCATCCTGGTCTTACACTATGACGAGATTGGGGTCATTGCAAAGGTAACCCATATCCTGGCAAGCCATCACATCAATATCGCTGCCACTTCCAGCCACCGCAAGGAAAGAGGAGGGGAAGCCTTATTGGTAGTTGAAACGGACAGCCCTGTCCCGCGTTCCGTCATCACCCAGATCCAAGCCCTGCCCGCAACATACCGGGTCCTTCCGATGCCGGCTCTGAATTTTTAGTATGCCCTAAGGAGGATTGAAGTAAACCATGCAATTTCGCTTTCACACCTATGCTGAACTTGAGGCCATAGTGCTCTCTGAAAACATCCCTGTTCCGGTGTACGGAATCAAACGGGAAGCCTTCATGGCGGGAGTGTCGGAAGAGGCCATCCTCAGTGAAATTGACCGGCGTATCGCGGTTACCCGGAATGCCCTGATCAAGGGCCTTGAAGCCCCCCAACATTCCCGCTCAGGGCTTACCAAGGGTGCGGCAGTGGCCTTTGCCTCATCGGATCGGCATCTCATCCGGGACGAGCTATTCACCCGATCCGTTGCCTATGCCCTGGCTATCAACGAGGTAAATGCCTGCGGGGGCAAGGTGGTTTCCTTTCCTACCGCAGGTTCCAGCGGTATAGTGCCGGGACTCATCTGGGCGTGGTGGGACACCAGGGAGCACCCGGCACCTGCGGGGGCCCCCGGCAAGGTTCAGCCCTGTAATCCCCCCTATGCTGCCCGGCTGCGGGACGCCTTTGTAGTGGCCAGTCTTACCGGGGTAATCATAGCCCAGGGTGCGACCTTGGCCGGTTCAGAGGGAGGCTGTCAGGCGGAATGCGGCGCAGCAGGAGCTATGGCAGCCTGTGCCCTGGCCTACCTGGAAGAACAGCCTTTGAGGGCGTGTTTTTCTGCGGCTGCCTTGTCGCTGAAAAATTCCCTGGGACTGGCCTGTGATCCCGTGGCCGGCCTGGTAGAGGTTCCCTGTGTAAAGCGCAATGCCTTTGTAGCGGTCAATGCCCTCACTGCGGTGGATTTGACTTTGTCTAGCATTGAGAGTATTATACCCTTTGATGAAGTAGTTTGGGCCATGAAGCAGATAGGGGATAGCCTGCCGGGATCCATAAAGGAAAATTCCACGGGTGGTTTGGCCATAACACCCACGGGTTTAACCTTTAAACGAGCCATGGAGGCGGATGCCTAGGGATACCTTACGGGCAGGAAAACCCCTTTTGGAGTAGACGATGGTGTACTTCTTTATATGGAGAGGTTTTTCAAGACCATAGCGTTGGGAGAGCTTCCAAAAATACCAAGAAAATACGAGAAAGAGAGGGAAAAGGGAAAAGTATGGGGAACCGCTCATTAGCAAACAAAGGCTTGAGTATATACACTGATGGGGGCTGTACTGGTAATCCGGGGCCTGGGGGCTGGGCCTATGTCATCGTTGAAATGAAATCCACTGCCCGGGGAATTTCCGGAGAAGGCCAGACCGGAGTGCCGAGCATCATCGCTGAGAAGTGGGGAGCTGCAAAAAATACCACCAATAACCGGATGGAATTGAGCGCAGCCATTGCCGCGCTGGAGGCATTGTCCGAATTAAACGTCAACTCAAGGCAGATAACGGTCTATACCGATTCCCAATACGTGCACCAGGGTATCAGTGTCTGGATCCATGCGTGGAAAAAGAACGGCTGGAGAACCAGTGAGAAAAAACCGGTAAAAAACAAGGAACTGTGGGAACGCTTAGATAAACTGGCGGAGGAGTATTCCTTAACCTGGCAATGGGTTAAAGGGCATGCAGGCAATGAATTTAACGAGCGCTGCGATAGAATGACCCATAGGGCCATTGCGTCGTTATAAGCAAGCCCAGGGTTTTGTGAGAAACCGGGGCTCCCCGGTGTTTTCGGTGAGAAGTGGTGATTCTGTGTAAGAGAGGAGCCGCGAAGCATACCTTCGCGGACTTTTTCTCTTTCCATAATCGGTTCTTACTCTCCTTCTACCTGACGTGATAAGTACCTTGGCGGTACTGTCGTCATTTCCGAAGGGCTTATCAGGGCGCATTTCATCATTGCGGGGAATGGCGGCCATTCCAGAAAGGCTTGCAAAAACGTCGCATACATTCGCCGCCATTGCTCATACCTATTCAGTAGTACGCCTTATTTACTCTATTTTCTTATATTATAAGGAATTAGCCAAGTCCAATTTGTTTACTGTTACTCATTGCATATCACCTTTACTCAAAGAATAAGATGTCATTCATGATGTCATTTTCAGAATGAATAACAAAATTGCACATAATAAAACCATTATGGGACTTATGCCGACTCTGAAAAAATGCCTTTAATTTCATAGCAAAGCCATCCTCGCCCCTGTCGCCGTATCTTTCTGTGGCCTGTCTTTCGTTTTTTCACAGGATAAAAGCTAAAAAGCAAAACGGTACTGTTTTTTACCTTCCGAACCCTGGTAAGACGGCGCCGTTTTTTTACCGATATGACCCGGTTTCTTTCCCGTTCTTCCGCAGGACAAGGCTAAAAGGCAGAGCGGTGTAAAAAATCCAGTACCCCATCAGGAAGAAATCAAAATTGTTAAAAGGCCGTAAGGCCGCTCCGCTGTGCCCCGGGTCTACCGGTCTTTTCCCGGTTGAACCAAGGGGATTAAGTCAGGGGCACAATTTTCGCCAAACAACAGCCGTGTCCCCTAAGGAAGGTATAAAAACTCCAGGCCCCTGCCCTCCCCTTGAACCCCACAACCATCCCCACATAGGTCTTCCCCCAAAAACCGCCGTACCCCTTTCGGGGAACGGCGGAGGCCTCCGCCGTATGGCAAGCCCCCGTCTAATGAAGGCACGCGAACCGGTGAGCGTGTTTAGCCCATGGCAGTAACACCTCCCTCGCTTAAGCGAGTTCTTTAGGCCCATTAAAGTCTATACATTGGATAGATTCATGATTGTGTTAAGGAAGGTGCTTTTCCCGTTCGCCCCTGCCCCGTAAAGGATGAACATGGACTGCTCCGATGTGTCCCCGGTGATCGCCCAGCCCGCCGCTGTCTGGATAAACTGGATCAATTCAGCGTTGTAGTTCATAATCTCCATGAGGAAGTTTTTCCAAATAGGGCAGCCGGCGTCTTTGTCATATCTTATATTGGCGATTTTGGTGATCATGTCATCCTGCCGGTGTTCCCGCAGTTCCCCGGTTTTCAGGTCAATCGTGCCGTTCTCCACGTTGAACAGCCAGGGGTTAGTATCAAGCCTGTCGGTCTTGATATTGAGGGCGGGTATCACCTGGGCCAGCTCGAT
>JAITEL010000109.1 GCA_031282065.1 Treponema sp. | reverse complement strand
GCTTCTTCTTCCCCAACTCCTCAAGGGTTCCAGACCATTCCTGGGCCGCGTTGGACGGCAGCTTGCACCCGTCTATGCCAAACAGTTCCCCGCCTATCAATCCCAGCGCATAACACTTAAGCAGCACCTGCGCGAATAGTTCTTTCACCGCTTCCCCCCTGGCTTGAAATGAAGTGCGCGATGGTGTCATGGTCCGATTCCATGTCCCGGGCCAGGGCTTTTACGACGATATTCGTTTTGCAGGCGTATGCTATAGGCCTGCTGGTGATAATTCACCGGGAGTAACAATAGAAGATTATTTTGAGCATGACATCGGGAGGATAGGCGGGAGCGCCCAGGCGGTCGTTGTGGAAGGCGGCGTTGAAGGCGCTCAGGTCAAACTGGTCGATGAGATAATTCAGGGTGTGTTCGAAGGAACCGGGGATGAGCTGCTGGTCGAGAGAAACGGTAAGGAACAGTCCTTGGGAAGTATCGAAGTATTTATAGCGTGGCATAATGGATGAAGTATACCATAATTGTTGTCTTTTGAATACTTTCCCGACAGTCTCAACAGGACTGGTATGCGCCTCTGCTCCCATTCGGTCGCTCCGTGGGTTCCGTTTCGCTATGCTGGCTGCGCCTCCCACACCTCACTCCACCCACATTTTTGCAGCTCTGGTCTTGCTACGCAAGCCCTTATCCGGGCTGGCAAAACGTCGCATACAGCCGGAACGTTATACGACATTTTTTTAGCCCAAATCTTTCGTAGCAGGCGCCATCCGTGGCGCCTGAAATTTTCTGCTTTTTATGAATAAACATATAGACACATTGGAATATTGTATATAAAATATGGTATTATCTTTTTGAAAATAGTAATTGGAGGTTTAAGTTATGAAGAAGATGGTTTTTTGTATTATCCCCTTAATAATGATTCTTATGGGGTGCGCAAGCAGTGGGACGGCAGTAGCAAAAACAGGCGGCAATTCTCCCGGAATGGACCTGGACGCGGCGATAAGAGAGGCCGCCGCGCAGATGGAAGCGAAAATCCCGTCGAAGACTATGGTCGCTCTTGTAAGCGTGGCGTCGCCTTCAACGGCGTTTTCCACACAGGTTTTAACAAGGCTTGAATCAGCAATTGTAAGCAGTGGAAAACTGGTTGTGGTTGACCGCGCCAATCTTGATAAAGTCCGTGAAGAACAGGGGTTTCAGCTTTCCGGGGAAGTTGATGACGAATCCGCAAAATCCATAGGGAAACTGTTAGGCGCGGGGGCCATTGTAACGGGTTCACTGGCTGATTTGGGAGATGTCTACAGCCTTACGCTCAAAGCGATCAACATAGAAACCGCCACGGTTGCGGTATCGTATCTGGCGGATTTGGCAAAAAGCCCACGGATAGAGACACTGCTGGCAAGCGGTGGCGGCGCAGCGGGAACCGGGACACGAACCGCGCCTTCGGCGAGCAAGACGGTTGCGCCTGCGGCGCAGGCTCCGGCGGCTCCTCCGGCACCAACTTACAAAATCGGCGACACCGGTCCGTCGGGGGGGATAGTGTTCTACGACAAGTTCAGCAGCTCAGGCGGCTGGCGGTATCTTGAAACCGCGCCTGTGGAGACCGAGCAGCAATTTCCTTGGGGCGATGTTGGTGTGGGGGGAACCAGCTCCGCGCTTGGGGACGGCAAGAGGAACACCCAACTCATCGTGGAAGAACTACGGAAAAAGAGAATCGGAGGAGCGGCGCAATACTGCGACGATCTTGAGTATGGCGGTTATACGGACTGGTTCCTGCCCAGCAATGATGAGCTTAACCTTATGTATCAGAACCTCAAGGAGAAGGGGCTGGGTGGTTTTACAAACGACGTATACTGGTCGTCATCCGTTCATGATAATAATTTTGGTTATTCTTTTGCACAGCGTTTCAATGATGGTTTCCGGTTTGGTGTGGATAGTGGTTATGCGAATGAAAATCACAAAAGCCGGTCAAACAGAGTCCGGGCGGTACGGGCTTTTTAGCGGAGAGTACCGCATCTCGTAACAAAACCGCTTGACCTTACGGCGGACGGCGCGGCCCTCGAACTACAGGACGGCGCGGCGGTCATTGCCGGAAGCGGAACTATCTACCTGAAGAGCAAGGGCCGACTCTTCAACATCGGGAGCGATAAGGCTCTTCGTCAACTCACCCTTGACGGCGTTACGCCGGCCGGACTGGAAGATACCGACGGTTCGTTGGTATGAGTGGATGAAGGCGGCACGATTTCGGGCAACTCCGCAAGCATGGCCGGCGGCAGCGACACAGGCAGCACGGACGGCACGCTGATTGCGGCGCCGGGGAAGCAGGGTAGGGCCGCTCCCTCCGCGTCTCCCTTGACCCAAAACTCAAGGCCCCGCCTGAGTATGCCCGCCTGTGGCGGGCTTTTTTGCGCGGTTTTCTTGACAAAGGCGTCTCTTGTCTTGACTAAGGCAAAGGACGCCGTTGCAACGGCATGAACCGCCCTGGCAACGGTATGAACCACCCCGGCAACGGCATGAACCGCCTTGACAACGGTAAAGTCCACCCTGGCAACGGTAAAGTCCGCCCCGGCAACGGCAAGGGACGGCTTTACCATGGGAACATCCCATAAATCAAAGGGAAATACCAAAAAGCCGCCGGCGGAGGCGGCGGGAGGTAAGGCAGCATGTCACGGAACAAAGATTACATTCAGAGCGGTTTTGCGGGCTTTGACCGGCAGTTTACGATCCTCCAGGAGCAGGCGGCGGCAAACACGGCGGGGGCCATCCCTGGTCTGGGCATATCCCGGCGGACGAAAAGCGGCGTGCGGGAACGGCAGGATGCTTCCGGTGCGGGTGGTGATTGAAGTTGAGCCGTCCAAGACCCGGACGCACCTGTTGCGCTGGCACGTTGACGAGGACGCATCAAGGGCGCTGCCCTACGGCACCAAGGGCTGGGTACATAAGCCCGTATGCACACGCACAAGCTTCATTCATACCGCTTTCATCACCCTGTACCCGGTTTTCTTGCCTGAAAGCAAACCCCGGATTCCACCGTACATTCCCTCGGTTCTTTGGCTCTAGGCCACCTTAAACCGGGACACTTCACGGATGAGGGCATCTATCTTATCCTTGTTCTCTCCGCTTATGCCGTTCACCCGGTTCACCGCGGTATCGATCTGCTGCGCCCCTGTGGCCATTTCCTCCATACCATTGCTTATCTGCCGGCTTATCTCTTCCAGGGTCTTGCTTTCCTGGAGCACATCCCGGCTTCCTGCGAGCATCTCCTGGGCGCCCCTTTGCACTTCCCCGCTTATCTCCCTAAGGCTCCCAACAGAGGTAAGAATATAGGCGCTCCCCTTGCTCTGCTCTTCCATAGCCTCACGGATATAGGTCTCGTGATCGCTTACCTGGTGTACTCCCTCGCTTATGGCTTCAAAATTCTGCAAGACCTCCTGGGTGGACTGGGTTATCTTATCAATAGCGTCCTTTATCTTTTTCAAGACCCCGCTTATGGTCTTGGATTGCTCGGAAGAGGATTCCGCCAGCTTGCGTATCTCCTCGGCCACCACTGCAAAGCCCTTGCCCGCCTCCCCCGCGTGGGCCGCCTCTATGGCGGCATTCATGGACAGGAGGTTCGTCTGGCTGGCGATGTTTTCCATCACCGAGTTGATCTCCAAAAGCCCTGCGGATTCCCGTTCTATCTCCTGAATATCCGCGGAAACTCCCTGCAAGCCGCTGCGGCCTCTTGCTGAGGCCGTGGACAGCTCGGTAATGCGTTCCTCACTGGCGATAAGGGTCTTGCTTACGCTCTGGATGTTTGCCAGCATCTGTTCCACTGCTGCGGAGGATTGGCTTACGCAATCGCTCTGCTTTTCAATCTGCCGGTTTAAGGTCTGGATGTTCTCCACCACCTGGGCCATAGCCATGTCGGTAGTTTTGACGCTCTCCGCCTGCTTTCCCGTCTGAGCGCTGATGCTCTGAATGTTCTCAGTGATCTGGTCGATGGAAACCGCGGTCTGGGTCATATTCACCGACAGCTCCGAGCCGGTCTGGGAAAGGGTTTCCGCATCCTGTTTAATGGCCGTAACCAGGCCCTGTATCTTGCCTATGGTGAAGTTGATGTAGCGGGCCAGATCCCCTAATTCATCCTTGGAGGAAACCTCCACATGCCGGGTGAGGTCTCCTCCGGCTATGTCTTTAAGGACCTCCATGGTATAGGCTATGGGCCGGCTCATGGAACGGGCCAGCATAAAGGCCCCGATGAACACCAAAAGCATCATGGCAGCGCAAATGGACAGGCTCACCCAAAGGCTCCGGTACAGGGGAGCGGAAATAACCGAGGCGGGAATCCCCACCATAAGAGACCAGGGAGCTATCCCGTCCCCTACGGAAAAGGGGACGCAGATAAACCGCATCTCTTCTTTGAGATGCGGAACATACTGGGTAAAGCGGAACTCCTTGCCCTGCTGGATGGCGCTGATAAGATCGGGTAAATGGGGGCCTGCAATATCCTGTTCGCTTTCCTGTATGAACTTGCCCATACGGCTCGTATCAAAATGCCCGCTGATGATGCCGCTGTTGCTGTACACCGCAGCCACGGTACCAGGGTAGGGCTGTATCTTCTCCACCTGCTCCTGAATGATCTCAATCCCAATATCCCGTGTAAGGACCCCCACAAAACGTCCCTGGTTTGTAATCGGCGTGCTCACCGTGGCCATAAACATATCCACCCCGTCAATAGGGTACAAAAAGGGCCCGGAAAGGAGCTCTTTCCCGGTTTGTTTG
Organism: Treponema sp.; assembly: GCA_031282065.1. GTDB lineage: Bacteria > Spirochaetota > Spirochaetia > Treponematales > Breznakiellaceae > JAIRLU01. Next base: position 8,684 of record JAITEL010000109.1, on the reverse strand, counting down.
GGGATAAGATAATACTCCCCGGTTCCCGGAGTATCATAGCCGGTAAGGGTCTCTATCTGCACCCCTTGCCTGGTCTTGGACCAGTAGGGGGTGAAGCGGCCTGTATGGTCTGCCCCGGGAGTATTGATGTATTCTGCATCAAGGCCGTCCAGGGCATTGGGCTCCCAGATCATAGCGGCCCCTATGACCTCAGGCTCAGAGGCAACCATGGACGTTACCATAAGGGAGAAGACCTCCCGCCTTTCTGCTGCCGGTATCTGGTCATACCGGTCCATCACATGACCCAGGGCCCGGACTTCATAAAGATGACTGTCAAACCAGGTTTTAATTCTGAGGGCCTGCTCTGCGCTGAGATTGGCAATTTCGTTATTCACCAGTTCGCTTGTGTGTGTATGGTTCAGATTGAGAATGATTCCCAGGGGTATAAGGGTTCCCAGGAGATTCAAAAGGGCAATCATAAGAAAAAATTTGACACCTATTTTCATTAAAGGCGCTCCCTGTTAGATATGGTCCTCCTATTATACCGCTGAAGGAGAACCCAAGGTCAAGGGAGCGCTTGTCTCATGGCAAAGGGTATCCCATTACCATAATAAGAACGCCGCCCTGCATCGCGCGCCTCGACGCAGGGCGGCGGCTTAGCGCTTCCCCTTATCATAGGGCTGCCCGGCAGAGCGCGGGGCGTAATCCTTACCACTGAAAAATACCAGGGTTACCAGGGTGATGACATAGGGAAGGGCGTTAAAGAATTCCGAAGGGAGGAATTGCAGTACCTTGATGTTGGTAATATTCACCGCCAAGGCCGATGCCGCACCAAAAAGAAAGGAAGAACCCAGGATGCCCAGGGGAAGCCAGCGCCCAAAGGACACCGCCGCCAGGGCTATGAAGCCCTTGCCGTTGATGGTGCTTACGGTGTATTGGATGTCCTGGGTGAGCACGATGCAGCCTCCTGCCAGCCCTGCCAAAGCCCCGGAGATGAGGACCGCCATGTACCGGATCTTAAGGACATTCCCCCCCGCAGAAGCCAGGGCCTGGGGATGTTCGCCGCAGGAACGCAGCCGCAGTCCCCAGGGCCGCCGGTAGAGTACAAACCAGGTAATCCCCAGCAAGGCCAGGGCTATCCATACCGTGGGATATATCCCCCCGGGGCCGGGCATCATACCCAGTTTGGGGTTCATGGTCCGGTCCATCTGGAAGAGCAGCTGGCAGAAGAACAGGGTTATCCCTGTAGACAGGAGGTTTACCCCGGTTCCTGAAATCACCTGATCCGCTTTAAGGCTTATGGAAGCAAAGGCATGGATAAGGGAGAAAAGACAGCCCCCCGCCGCCGCAAGGAAAAGGGCCAGGGGAATGGAAAAGCCGATGCGGTTTTCCAAAAATACATGGGTGGTGGCTGCGGCCATAGCCCCAATAGCCATGAGCCCCTCTAAGGCGATGTTCACCACCCCGGCCCGCTCGCTGATGAGTCCTCCGGTGGCGGCAATTAAGATGGGGGCCACGATCATGAGGGTTGAAGGAAGCATCTGCAGGAGAGAACTGAAAAAAACGCTCATTCGCTTATCCTCCCTTTACGGGCCTTTTCTTTGAGCTGCCAGTCGATGAGTATCCGCACCCCTGCGCGCAGGGAGATGAAGACCACCACCAGGCCCATGATGATGGAGGTAATCTCCTTGGGGATATGCCTGGACTGCATCAGGGGCTGGGCAGACTTCAACATACCAAAGAGCAGCCCTGCCAGGGCCGTGCCGCCGGCAGTGCTGTTCCCCACCAATGCCACCGCAATGCCGTCAAAGCCATAGCCGTCTTGTACCGAGAGCACCCGCCCCGCAGGGAAGACCCCCAGGGAAACTATGGCCCCGGCAAGCCCTGCAAAGGCCCCGGCTATGGCCATAGCCGCGGTGATGCTGGCGTTTACGCTGATTCCCCCATAGCGGGCGGCGTCTTTGTTCAGGCCCGTAGCCCGCAGGGAATAGCCGAAGCTGGTTTTTCCCATGATGATCCAGAAGAAAGCTATCCCTGCCAGGGTGAGATACAGTCCATAATTCAACCGCGACCCATTGGTGATGGATTCCAGAAAGGGGCTTACCAGCCGGGCCGTAGGGGGCAGGGGAGGGGTTTGGAAGGTATTGGCGCCGGGAATCTGCATGGTGCTGTACCGGGAAGCATAGAAGGCAATGTAGTTCATCATAATGGTAGCAACCACTTCCGATACATTGAAGCGGGCTTTTAAGAAGCCCACGACGCCTCCCCAGCAGGCTCCTGCAAGAACAGCCGCAGCTACCGCGGCTATCCAGTGGAGCCCCGGAACCGGGGGGCCGTACAGGGCCACAAACTGAGCCACCGTAAGGCCCGCAATATACTGGCCTTCCGCACCGATATTGAACAATCCGGTCCGGGAGGCAAAGGCCATAGACAAGCCGCAGAGTATGAGGGGCATGGACATGACCAGCCATTCTCCGATATAGCGCACATTCCACAGGGGAAGGCGCAGTTCCCAGCCCAGGGTCTTGTTAAGCCATTGGGCAAGAGGCCCTTCTGCCAGGGTCCAGCGCCGCAAGTCAAACCCGGAAACCACCTGGACCACCGCGGAATACATACCCCCCGGGCTCCTTCCCACCGCAAGAATCAGAACCGTTCCCACCAGGAAGCCCAGGAGCACCACGGTTACGGATAAAAGTCCGTTAGAACCGGTGAATACCTCCAGGATATGTTCCCGGATGGCAGCCCGCTGTTTTGCAGAATGCCGCAATCGATCAACCATACGCTGCTCCCGGGGCCTCTGGGCTAATCCCGCCCATCATGGCCCCTATGCGCTTTTCATCTGCTTCGGCCCCGGAGACGAGCCCTGCCACCGTCCCCTTGGAAACCGCGGCAATACGGTCACAGAGCCCCAGGATCTCATCCAGTTCAAAGGACACCAGGAGCACCGCCCGTCCCTTGTCCCGCTCATCCAGAATCCGTTGGTGTATGTATTCTATGGCTCCCACATCCAGGCCTCTGGTCGGCTGGGACACGAGCAATAGTTCTGGAGACACATCCAGCTCCCGGGCTATGACCACTTTCTGCTGATTCCCGCCGGACATGGATTTTGCAAAGGTTGCCGCGCCGTTTCCTGCCCGTATATCGAATTGGTGTATCAGCTCTTCTGCGTGCCCTTCAATCTCGGGGAAGCGTAAGAACCCAAGGCCATTGGAATAGGGCCTTTTACGGTAATTTTTCAGGATGAGATTCTCCGCCAGCTGGAACTCCAAGACCAGGCCGTATTTATGCCTATCTTCCGGGACAAAACCAATGCCCGCCTCATTGCGGCTCTTAATGCTTTCTTTGGAAATGTCCTTCCCTTTAAGGAGGATACGCCCGGATTTAACCGGAAGCAGCCCGGAGATGGCCGCCACCAGCTCAGCCTGCCCATTGCCGTCTACCCCGGCTACTCCCACCACCTCTCCTGCCCGCACGTCCAGGGAAAAGTTCTTCACCGCAGGAACCCCCTTAGGGCCAATAACGGTTAAATCTTCAAGCTGGAGGATCAGTTCCCCTGGGTGAGGGGCTTGCTTAGCAAGCCGGAAACTCACCGTACGACCTACCATTCTTTCCGCCAGCTCCTGTTCATCCGCGTCCTTTACCGCAACGGTTCCCACGGATTTGCCCCGGCGCAGTACGGTACAGCGGTCAGCCACGGCTTTAATTTCCTTGAGTTTATGGGTGATAAACACGATGGTTTTTCCTTCTGCTTTAAGGCGGCGGAAAATAGCCAGGAGTTCATCAATTTCTTGGGGAGTTAAGACCGCGGTGGGCTCATCAAAGATGAGAATATCCGCGTCCCGGTACAATATTTTGAGGATTTCTACCCGCTGCTGCATACCCACGGTGATATGCTCAATCAAGGCACGGGGATCCACTGCCAGGGCATAGGTTTCGGACAGTTCCTGCACCCGCTTCTCCGCGGTTTTGAGGTCCAGATTTCCCCACCGCGTGCGAGGTTCAAGACCCAGTACGATGTTTTCGGTAACGGTAAAATTATGGATCAGCTTGAAATGCTGATGTACCATACCAATATGCAGGGCCGTTGCATCGTTGGGGCTGCGGATACGCACTTCCCTGCCCCATATTTTATTAATCCCCCCATCAGGTTCGTAAAGGCCAAAGAGAATGGACATGAGGGTTGATTTCCCCGCGCCGTTTTCTCCTAATAAGGCATGAATTTCCCCCTGTTCTACCGTAAAATTGATGTTGTCGTTGGCAATGATCCCGGGGAAAATCTTGGTGATATTCACCATCTCTATGGCAGGTTCAGACATCAGCACCTCCCAGTCTCTCTTATGAAGCCCTTCCGGGGGTCTGACCGGAGGGGCCGCCTCCGCCCCGGAAAGGACGTGTATGGAGTTTACTTAATTATCTAAGGCTTTCAGGTCTTGTGGGAAGCTGGGCAAGGTTTTGGCTTCCGCATGAGTAGCGGCCACTTTGATTTGACCGGAAATGATTTGCTCTTTTACGGCTTCAACCCGGTCTTGAATATCCGGGGTTATGACCGGATTGGTAGTGGAGTAGCCCACCCCGTCGGCTTTCACATCAAAGGTAATCACTTCCCCTTTGAAGGTGTTGTTTTTTACCGCATTGAGGCCATAGAGCAAGCTGGTTTCAACCCGCTTAATCATGGACGTGAGGACCGCTGATTCGGTATCCGTATACAGCCCTTCTTCGTGCTGATCCGAGTCAACCCCAATGGCCCACACATTTTTGCCTTGGATCCGGTATTCCTTAGCCTGGGCTATGGTTCCGTTTCCGCTGCCCCCTGCAGCCGAGTAGATGGCATAGACCCCGGAATCGTACCAGTTCCTTGCCTGGGTCTTGGCAAGCCCCGGTTCCCCCCAGCTATTGACGTAGTAATCCAGGATCTGGGCATGGGGAATCACCGAAAGGACCCCCTGCACGAAGCCGACTTCAAATTTGGTGATGGTTGCCCCCGGAACACCGCCTATAAAGCCGAACTTAGGGTTTTCAATACCATCAGCCTGGGCTTTAAGGGCCGCGACAACACCAACGAGGTAGGAGCCTTCCTGTTCGGCAAAGACCGCCTCTAATACATTGGGAAGACCGACCCAGTCTACATCCACGATCATGTATTTTTGGTTAGGCGTACCCTTGGCCACTTCCGTAAGGGAATCTGCAAAGGTAAAGCCCGTAGCCACAATCAGATCGTACTGCTCGTCGGTAACCTGCCGGAGATTGGGGATGTACATGTCCTGGGTTTGGGCAGTTACCACATCGTAGGCCGTACCCCGTTGCCGGGCGTTGCTCCAGGAATCCCCGTAGAATTGCAGAATTCCCCGCCATGCCGCAGCATTGAAGGACTTATCGTCAATTCCGGTAGCATCGGTTAATAAACGCACCGTAATACCCGAAGCGGCTGAGCCCTTAGCCTCGGAACTTCCCTGCTGCTGCTGTTGATTAGCCTTGGAACAAGTCGAAGCTCCTACCAGTGTGGCGATCAAAGCCGCACACACGATCATTTTTTTCATCATGCTTTTCTTTTCCTCCTCAGTGTTCTTTGTTTCCTTAATAATGCCCTTTTATCGGGTTAAGCATACGACTCTTTTACGATAAGTTTCAATAGGGCGCATTGCCCCGGCTTGCAGAAATCCACCATCTCCTCTATGCTGTAGCTAAAGCATAGGGACTTCCGTGCAAATTCATAGGGCGTGTATAGGGTCTTGGACATGGATGACCCAGGTCTGATGCTATACGGATAAAAGGGTATACTTTGGAATGGCTTCAGCGGCTTACCGCGGTTTATGATACAATTCGTCCGGTCTTGGATGTGGTGATCCTCTCGTTTTTGCTCTATAAAGCGTATGACCTTTTGGTTAAAACCCAGGTCATGCAGATGGTCCAAGGCGCAGGGTTTCTGGCCCTGGTATATGGTCTTGCGGTTTTATTCAAATTAACGACCTTACAGTGGGTCCTCAACATCCTAGCTCCCGGGCTTTTTGTGGCAGTGGCCATTGTCTTTCAGCCTGAATTGCGGAAGATCATCCTTCGTCTGGGCCAGACTGAGCTATTCCGGCCAGACAGCAAACCCCGGCTGGGGCATCTGGAAGCGGTGGTTACTGCCGCGGAAATTCTCTCCCAGAAGCGTCGGGGGATGTTGGTGGTGTTTCCCCGGCGGGTGAACCTCAAGAACATCATTGATACCGGGACCAGGATGAACGCGGAAATTTCTTCCAGCCTCATCGTAACGGTCTTTGAATTCGACGGACCCTTGCATGACGGGGCTATGGTTATCCTCAATGGCCGGATCGCTGCAGCAGGCTGCTTTCTTCCCCTGTCGGAACAGCAGGATATTAAAAAGAGTTTCGGTACCCGGCATAGGGCGTCTTTGGGCATGTCTGAACAGTCCGATGCGGTAATCCTGGTGGTTTCCGAGGAGACCGGGGCTATATCTATTGCCTTTGACGGTAAATTATATTATGACCTTTCTTCTGCTGAGATTACCGGAACCCTGCAGGAAATATTTGAACATGGGGTGAGAAAAGGAGACGCGGAAAAAAACGGTTCCACTTCCTCCCTGCCTTCACCCTTAGACTCAGAAAAGGAGGGGATCCTTGGATAGTAGAATATTACTCGCCCACATAGCAAAAAACTGGCCTGCTAAGGTGCTTTCCATTGCCCTTGCACTGATTCTCTTTGTATTTCATCATATGAACACCTTGGAAGAACGCTTCTTTTCGGTTCCCCTTGTGGTGGAGACCACGGGAAACCTGATTCCTGCAAGCGCTTATACCAAGATGATCCGTATCAGTATCCGCGGGGACGCTGCCCGGGTACGCTCCTTTTTGGAAGAAGACATTGAGCCCTATATTGACCTTACGGACAAAGACAAGGGCATCTATAGGGTCCCGGTACAGGTCCGTACTCACGGAACTGTACCGGGGCTTGAGCCGCTGGAAATCAAGGTGGATCCTCTGGAAATATCCATAGTATTGGATCATAAGATAAGTAAATACGTCCCCTTGAAGGCCAACACCCGGGGGCCGCTGCAACGAGGGTATGCCTTGGCTTCTTATACCCTTAAGCCATCTCAGGTGGCTCTTGAAGGTCCTGCAGAGGTACTAAGCGCGATTTCAGAACTATCCACTGATTTTATCGATTTGGATGGCAGAAACGAAGATTTTTCCATCATGGTCAATATATTGAACCCCGATCCCCTGGTGCTCATCCAAGGGAATGGCATGACCGAATTTCATGGACTTATCAGGGAAATCATAAGACTTGAGCAGTTTACCAATCTGCCGATTCGGGTAGACCGCTTGCCTGAACGGTTTAGCTCAGACCTGGAAGTGCGTACCGGTAGTATCCGTCTTCAAGGGAGCCAGGAGGCGCTTGAACAGTACCATCCGCCGGCTTCATTTTTGTATGTGGATGCGTCGGCCATAAGCGAACCGGGGGTCTATACACTCCCGGTATTGGTACCCCCTCTCCCGGACTTTACCCTCTTACGCAAGGATCCAGAAACGGTGACGCTCCAGGTTAAGCTGAGGACCCCGGGAACCTCATGATCATTGGTATCGGAGTTGACGTGGTCCATGGGTATAGGTTGAAACGCTGGCAGACTATCCCCGGCTTATTGGAACGCTATTTTCACCCGGATGAACTACGCACTGCTCTGTCCCGGGGAAGCGGTGCGGCCTTGTCTTTAGCGGCCCGGTTTGCTGCAAAGGAAGCCTTTGGAAAAGCCCTCGGTATGGGGCTTGCGGGTATCGTGCTCAAGGATATTATGGTGCTCAATCAGCACAACGGCAGGCCACAGATACAAGTCTTCGGTACCGCGCTTCGGGCCTTGGAACAGAGCGGTGCCCATCGGGTGCATCTTTCCCTTACCCACGAGCAAGACAATGCCATTGCCCTGGTCGTGTTGGAAGCCTTTTCGTGCACACGGGGCATTCCCGAAAGGCTTCCCTCCAAAAAACAACCTATCGGTTCAAAGGATTCCCCCGTGGAGGATTGCCTACGAAGATACCGCTTCGGGCAGCGGATAAGCCGTGAGCGATCTGTCCAGCGGAGTGGCTGCAACCACTCTAGGGCCTGCTCACCCTACGAAAAAAATGAAACCATCTTCATAGTTATGGCAGACGCGGTTCCGCCTGCCCCTGCTCCCTGAATTACCAAAAAGCGTGCAGTTTACTGATTGTAAAAAGCCCAGTTTACCAATCGTAAAGATGATTCTGCCAGAGAATAGATTCGGGAATAGGGGGGAATTTGGCGGGATGCCCGATTGTAAGCGGCTTTCACATTATGTAATAAAAAGTCCGAAGGTGATCCACAAAGTATGATAAAGGAGAGATGACAACAGAGGCACAAAGAAATACTATGAAATCATGCTAATAACCATAGAAATCAAGTGCCCCTATTGCCATGTCCTAACGTAACCCGAAACTGAAAAAAATACAATGGTAAACAAAATTACCGGTGTACGGTATTCGGGGAGGGCGGGCATCTGGTAGGGAAGGAACACACGGTAGGAATAGAAGGGAACAAGTGCCGGCTGAGGCATCGGATACGGAGAGTATTTCGGAGAACCTGTTGTTTTTCCAAGAGATTATTCAATCACCTGAAAGCGTTTGACATGGCCTTCTTTTACATCAATTATGGTTTTGTTTGAGAGTTATCATACTTTGTAGATCACCACC
>JAITEL010000027.1 GCA_031282065.1 Treponema sp. | reverse complement strand
GCGTTTTTCTGGGCGCTCCGGTATGAAATGAGCCGGTATTTGCACAAAGATTGGACTGACTTTTTACTCGCCATTGCTGGCGAGGCCCCCGATGATTCTTGAATTTGGAATTGCTGATGAGGCAATGCGGGCGCTTGACGGTATGGGACACGGCTGGTATACTTAACCTGTTTCCAACCATGAAGGTTGGGAAGTACGGTACAGTGAGATTTTTGTTTTTTCTGAGGTTCTGAGTAAAAAAGCCATGAAGGCTGATGCTTGCTATGAAACAAGCGGGTCTTCATGGCTTTTTTACATGATGCTGTGTTTCTATCATCCTGCTCTCTTTTGAGAGCAGGAAGCTATGATTAAGGAGAGTGTACTATGCACATGGCAGATGCCTTGCTTTCACCGGCAGTAGGCGGGGTGATGACCGGGGTGAGCGCCCTGGCCGTCGCCTACGGAGTAAAACGTATTACAGGAGATACCTTCAATGAAAAGAAGATCCCCATGATGGGTGTTATGGGAGCCCTGGTATTTGCAGGGCAGATGATCAACTTCACCATTCCAGGAACCGGTTCGTCCGGTCATATTGGAGGGGGTATCCTCTTGGCCGCGCTTGTGGGGCCTTTCCCGGCCTTGTTGACCTTGGCATCGGTCCTCTTAATCCAATGCCTCTTCTTTGCCGACGGCGGCCTCTTAGCCTATGGCTGCAACGTCTTTAACATGGGAGTTACCTCTTGTTTCCTGGCCTTCCGGTATATCTTTAAACCCATTATGAAACAAGCCAAAGACCCTCAGCAGGCCCCCCGGTATATCATCGCCGCTTCCATAGCCTCAGTGGTCATCGGCTTGCAGCTTGGGGCCTTTGGGGTGGTGGTGGAGACCTTCCTCTCAGGCATCAGTGTATTGCCCTTTGGGGCCTTCCTGGGCTTGATGCAGCCTATTCATCTGGCCATAGGCTTGGTGGAAGGGCTCGTTACCGCGGGGGTGCTCTGCTATGTGCACCAAGTGCGGCCTGAACTCCTTTCCAGCGCGGTGGAAGATACCCCCATTCCCAAGGCCCTTTCCCTACAAAAGCTCATGATCAGCTTCCTGGTCCTCACCGCCCTGGTAGGAGGGCTCCTGTCCCTCTTTGCCTCGGCATACCCCGATGGACTTGAGTGGTCCATGGAAAAGGTGGCCGGAACCACCGAGCTTGAAGGAGAAGGGCCCGTGTATGAGACCGCGGCCTCGGTGGTGGAGACCACCGCCTTCATGCCCGACTATGGTTTTGCCGGGGACGAAGAAGGCTCAGCCTTGGGGACGAGCACTGCGGGGATTTTGGGCAGCCTCATCACCATAGTCCTGGCCGGAGGAATCGGCTTTATCATCCACACCGTGCGAAAGGCTGCCTAGGTCATGAACCTGTATAGGGCCGCCTGGGGGATAGATACGCTGGAACGGCTTGCTCTGGGCACATCCCCGATGCATAGGCTGCACCCCCGGGCAAAACTTCTTACCACCTGTGGGTATGTGGTAACGGTCATTTCCTTCCCTTCCCAGCAGTTGAGCGGCCTTATGCCCTTTCTCTTGTACCCCGCGGTCCTCATGTCCCTTTCCGGGACGCCCTACAAGCCCCTTTTAGGCAGGCTCCTGGCGGCCTTACCCTTTGCCCTTATGGGAGGCCTGAGCAACCTGTTTCTGCTCTCTGAAACCGCCCTGTATCTTGGCCCCTGGCCGGTGAGTATGGGTATGGTGTCCTTGGCGTCCATCTTGCTTAAAACCCTCCTCACCGTCCTTGGGGTCTTGCTCCTTATCGCTACTACCCCGTTCTTTGAAATCAGCCGGCAACTCACCCAACTGGGGATGCCGAAAATCCTGAACCTGCAACTGCTGATGACCTACCGGTATATCTCGCTCTTGCTTGCCGAGGCGGCCGCTATGGTTACCGCCTATAGCCTGCGCTCGCCTGCTCAAAAAGGCATCAAGATGCAGGATATGGGTTGTTTTCTGGGGCAGCTCATCCTGCGCAGTTTTGACAGGGCTGAACGGGTGTATCATGCCATGCAGTGCCGGGGCTTTGACGGGATGTACCGGGGAACAGGGCAGCGGCGTTTTCGCTTCCTGGACTATGGCTATACCCTGGGACTGGGTATAGCCTTTGGGGTATGCCGCTGCTTCAATCTCAGCGTGTTCTTAGGAAGCTTCATAGGATAGGCCTTTTGTATGCTGCTGCATGTACAGAACCTGACCGTACAATACGATCCCCATGAGCCCTTGGTCTTACAGAATATCAGCTTCTCCCTTGAAGCAAAAGAGCGGGTGGCCCTCATCGGGGCCAATGGCGCAGGAAAGTCCACCCTGCTCCTTACCCTGATTGGGGTCATAAAAGCCCTGGAAGGCAGCATCACCCTGGGGGGCATCCCCTTGAACCGGGAAGGGCTGCGGGACCTGCGGCGGCTTGCCGGGATGGTATTTCAGGATCCGGATAACCAGTTGTTCATGCCTACCGTGCTGGATGATATTGGCTTTGGGCTGCGGAATTACGGGTTTGATGAGAAGACCATTGACGAGCGGATCACCGCTATCTTAGCGCACCTGGGCATAGGCCATCTTAAAAACCGGCTGTCCCACAAACTCTCAGGAGGGGAGAAACGCCTTGCCGCCCTGGCAGGGGTCTTGGTGATGGAGCCTTCCCTGCTCCTTCTGGATGAACCCTCCGCCTTCCTGGATCCCCGTTCCCGGCGGACCCTCATCTCCATCCTCGCAGGGCTCCCCCAGGCCATGCTGGTGGCTACCCATGACCTGGAACTGGCCCAGGCGCTCTGTTCCCGGCTTATACTCTTGAAGGGGGGCCGGGTGTTTGCAGAGGGGCCGGCCCAGGAACTGCTCCAGGATCATGCCCTGCTGGACCAAGCCGGCTTGTAAACAGCCGGACCCGGAGCCGCGCGTACGCAAAACGAAAAAACGAGTGTATCTTACCTTGTTTCTCGCACAGGGGAGCATTATATTGAAACTATGATCCGGTCCATAGGAAACCATCTGTTCCGCATACTCATAACAGGTTTCACCGCCCTGGCTGTGCTGGTAAGCTTTTGCCTCGCCGCGGTGGAACCCTTACGGGCAGCGCAATTCGTGGCAAAAAGGACCGATAGCACCACGGCAAGCATTGATCGGTGTATTCCGCCTGCGACAGAAGAACCGGCCTTGCTCACCAAAACCGAAGGCCATGAGCATACGCTGCTACGCTCAGGCTTTCAACGCATCTTTATCCATGGTGAACCCCATAAGCTGGCTTCCTCTTTTTGTCTGTCTCCCTTTGTGGTTATTTCACCTATCAAGACCTTAGACGTAAAACATACGATCCTGCTTAAACTCCGCATTTGATTTCCACCCTTTACCGCTCATTGCTCGTTTTGCACTTCCTTTGAAAGGATTAAGAAAGAGGTATAGGTATGGAAAAAGCGTGGAATAGATTCTGGAAGGTTTTTGGCAGTTCCCTTGTGTTGATTCTTATGGCAGGGATACTCGTAGGCCTTCTTTCCCATTCGGTGGGAATCATCTATAAGGTAGTTCAAGGAACCTTCGCCGTAGGCTTAGGCATATGCGGCATCATCGGATTTGTGGTGGTTCCTGCAGAACTGTTCTTTCAACATAAGGCACAACATGGAGGGCCAGGAGATGCCATTAAGTGATATATTCGGACAGCAGTTCATCAAGCTGGAACTGGAAAGCAAAACCAAGGCTGAGGTTTTTGAAGAGCTGATTGAAACCATTGCCGTGCAGCACCCGGACTATGACCGTGCCGAAATGCTTAAGGCCGTGATCTCCCGGGAACAGCAGATGAATACCGCGATTTTAGCCGGTATAGCGGTGCCTCACGGGTATTGTAAAGCCGTGAGCAGCATAGTCGGCGCGATGGGCTTCTCCCGATCCGGTATTGAATACGGCAGCCCTGAGCCGGTTCATGCAGTGGTTATGCTCCTTATGGATACCGCATCCCGGGAACAGCATCTGCTGGTTTTGAGCCGCCTCCTTGAGTTGCTTCATTCACAAGCCTTTGCGGTGATCCAAGCGGCGGCAAGTCTCCAGGAAGTAAAGCGTATTCTGGACCGTTTTTAACGGGAGTTCGGCAGGAAGAAGAAACCCCTGCCAGGATAAGGTATAATGGGATAAGCAGCTACTCATTATACCGGAAACAGGAGGGGTTTCGTAGGGATGAGAATCGTATAGCGCCTTGAACAAGGTGCTATATGTAACCCCGTATATCAATTCAGACTCGTTACGGCATTACCGGAGTTCGGAACTCCGGCGCCAGGCTCTGGTGTTTTCATGCTCTTACGGATGATACCCCGGAGCTTGCCCTGCGTTTTCAGAAAATCTCACTGGGTTTTTGGTAAAATCTCACTGACATTTCGATGAAAACTCACTGAGTTTTAGCCTTGCGGATTGTACCGGTTCTTTTTTTTCATACAAAGGAACATGGCATCGGGGTGAATAGAACACTCGCCAAAGTCAAAAGTGCCGCCCGGCTCCAATAAAGGAGTCCATGAGGAGCGCCTTTGAGTTTCCTTCCGCCGAATAACACCATGCATTACCCGGCCCGAAGGATCATAGGGTAGAGAGAAAAAAATATGACGGCATGGCACCGTTGGTAAGCTCTTTGCAAAGATCCGCCTTTTTACCAAAAAAGGACTCAAAGCCCGGGTGGTCGGTAATGACTCCCAGCTTCCAGCCGGGAAACCGGCGGGAGAGCAGATCCAGGTGCCGGTAGATAGCTTCTGCGCTTTCCCGGTCTCCCAGGCGTTTCCCGTAGGGTGGATTGGTGATGATGAAAGCCGAGGGGCTTTCAGCAGTACGGTAATGGGCCGTGAGCTGCTCAAGGGGGCATACCTTAAAATCAGGGAGCCAGGGCAGCGAGAGGCCGGGCTGTATACCCCGCGCAACCGACCCTTGCCCCTGGGCCAGGGCATAGGCCCGCACCGCATTGGATTGGGCGATGGAGACAGCCCGGGGGTCTTCATCGCTGCCATGGATACGGATAATCCGGGAAAAATCCACCCGGCAAAGCAGTTCTTTGCGGACCGACTGCTCCAGGTCCCGGTTCCCCAGGGCGAGGTCCGAGAGGGCAAAGTCCCTTGCAAGGCCCGGGGCCATATCCCAGGCGTACAGCGCGGCTTCTATGGCTATGGTGCCGGACCCGCAAAAGGGATCGTACAGGGGAAATTTCCTGCGCCACTGGGCAAGGAGCAGGATGGCCGCTGCCGTAGTTTCCCTCAAAGGAGCGATACCCCCCTCGGTACGGTAACCCCGCTTAAAGAGCGGTTCTCCGCACAGATCCAGGAGCAGGGAGACCTGGTCCTTTTCGATGTATACCCGAAGCTCCCCCTGTTTCCCCGCTTCAGGAAGACGGCCAAGTCCACGGTGCTGACAAAGGCGCTCTGCGGCAGCCTTGTGAACGACGGCCTGTATGCTGGCAAGGGCGTGCAGTTGGGAACGGTGTACCCGGACTTTAGCCACCCGCAGCCCCATTCCCGTGGGGAAGAAGTCTTCCCAGGGCACCGCACGGGAGCCTTCAAAGAGGGCATCAAAATCACGGGCAGGAAAGGACGCGGCTTCCAGGAGCAGCCTGTCTGCGGTCCGAAGGCTCATCAAGGCCAGGTAGAGCCCCCGCAGATCCGCGGTAAAACGGACCTTCCCAAAGGCCGCAGAGAGCACAGAAAGGCCGAGCTTTTTCAGTTCCTGGGAAAGTATCTTTTCCGCACCCACTGCGCAAAGGCCAAGGGCGCTCATCATCTGGGACATAGGGCCAGTATAGCATATTCCGCGGGCAGGGTGAATGTCCCCCGGCCTACACCCAGGGCAGGGGGTCTCTCTGGTGCTCAGGCGCTCATCTTTCAAATGAGATGCGGGAAACGATCTATTTTCATCAAGCGTTTTTATACGGTCATGGGGAGGGCTTAAAACAGCCGTAATTGGGGGTCTGCAGGCCGGCGGCGGGGCTCCTCATGCAGGGGGAACAGGCTTTCCAGGGCCTGGAGAAAAGGACTGGCGGGGTTCTCCAGTTTCCGCCCCTGAAAGGTCCGCTTGCGGGCACAGGAAAAGTACAAGCCGAGCCGGGCACGGGTCATGGCTACATAGAGCAGCCGCTTCTCTTCTTCGATTTTCTCTCTATACCGTGCGCTTTCTTCTTTTCCTTCATATAAGGTAAAGGGTAAGAGCCCATCTTCCAGGGCAGGTACAAACACCTGATCGAATTCAAGCCCCTTGGATGCGTGGATGCTCATGATCTGCACCCCTTCCCTGCCCGGTTCCATGCCGTTGGTATCCGCGCCGCCGGAAACATCGCTGAGGGTCAGGGTATCCAGGAACTCAGGAAGGGTCCCATACCAGGAGGCTATGCTGATGAGCCGCTCTACCCTATCCTCTTGGGCGGCATCGTGTTTCCTCTTACCCTTGCGGGGAAAGCGCTCCCAGGCCCGTTTGACCGCCTGCACCGGGGAAAGGCTTTCTCTGGCAATCCCGTGGGGATCTCCCAGCATAGCAAGGAGGGAACAAGCCGGCTCCTGTTCCCACCAGGGCTTCTCACCGTTGAGTATAAAGGGGATGCCGTGGTCATTGAGGGCCTTGGTGATAGGCTCTGCCAGGGCAAGGGTACGCAGCAGGATGGCACAATCCCCAAGGCCCTGGAGTTCAGGCGCTCCCGCTCCTGCGGCGGCCCCGCTATCCAGGGCAAAGAAGCTGGTCCCGCCTATGAGCTGGGCGATCCGCCGGGCAATGCCTTCGGCTTCGGATTTCTCGCTTGGGTATACGGTACGCACCAGATGGGCCTCTTTCGGGGTACCCGTAAGAGAGGTATGCATCAGCGTGCCTGCGGCATGGGTGATAGGCCCGGCACAGCGGAAACTGCGGGAGAGGTGAAAGCGCTCGGCCTGGGGATAATCGTAAGCGAAGCGGTCGATGAACCGGGTATCAGAACCCCGAAAACCGTAAATGGCCTGCTGAGGGTCCCCGATGACCCACAGCGAAGAAGCGGGGGCAAACTGCTCTGCGCTTAAGAGGCGGATAAGGACATACTGGGCAAGGTTTATATCCTGATATTCATCCACAAAGATATGCTGAAACCGTCCGCAATAAGGCAGCGCCTGCCGCGGGTCTTCGGCCAAAAGCCGCACGGTGTGGAGCAGGAGATCCTCAAAATCCAGGGAAGATACGGCCTGGAGACGCTG
Organism: Treponema sp.; assembly: GCA_031282065.1. GTDB lineage: Bacteria > Spirochaetota > Spirochaetia > Treponematales > Breznakiellaceae > JAIRLU01. The sequence goes on along the minus strand of JAITEL010000027.1, from coordinate 20,048 downwards.
CTGGTAGCACCGGTAGCCGTACTCCAGTTCTGCCTGGGCCGGGGGGAAGGCTTCCCGGTCATCCGGTAGCATATTCCCATAGGCGAGGGAAGGCCGTTCCTCCCCCGGTAAGAGGAGTACGCGCTTTCGGCTTTCGATATAGGAGCGCAAACCCTGCGGCCGTATCCGCCCAAGGCCCCCGGCACACAGTTCCTGCAAGAGGCGTTCCTGTTCCGCCTGGCTGAGGATCGTGAAATCCCCCAGACCCCGGCTTTTCCGGTGCTCCCGCAGTATGGACGCGCACAGGGAATGAAAGGTTCCGGTGGTAATACCCTGCCAGGTATCTTCAGCCCCCATGGTCGTGAGTATCCGTTCCCGCAGCTCCCAGGCAGCCTTGACCGTAAAACTCAGCGCCACGATGCGCCCGGCAGGGGTCCCCTGCCGGAGGAGCCGGGCAATACGGGCAGCCAAGGTAGCGGTTTTTCCTGAACCAGGCCCGGCGATGATGAGGGCGTACCGTCCTTCAGAACGGATCACCTGTTCCTGTTCCGGGTGTGCGGTAAAACCCTGAGGAAGCAGGGGCTTGTCTTTTGGCAAGGCTTGGGGTCTTCCTGCCTGGGGAAGGGGGATACTGCCGGGCTCTGCTGAAGCAAGAGCCGGGTGCCTGGCACTGCTCTCAGGCTTAGCCGCTCCAAGCCCCCGGCTTTCTTCCCCCATACCCGGCAGCTCTTGGGAAGAAAGCCCTGGTTCTGGGGGGAAGACCCGGATGATCCCGTATTCCCCGTCATAGCCAGGCTGTATGGAGACCTCTCCCCGGCGCATACGCGCTATTGCCAGGGCCAGGCGTTCCCCGGATACCAGCGGTACCTTGAGGCTTCCCAAAAGCTCCACGGGCATATCCATGAGCAGGGAGAGCTCGCTCCCCCCTTCTGCAATGAGGCTGCGGTAGACCCGCTCAACCTTCTTGGAAGCGCTGCCAACCTCCAAGAGCTCGCCCAGGACTTCTTTCAAGGGAATGAGGGACCGGTAGGGTCGCCGATTGCTCCGGGCATAATCCGCAGGACAGGGGGCCCATTCATCCACCGGAAGATCCGCCAAGTCCATGACCCTGCCCATCACTCCGGGGGTAAGGCGCTTATGGCAGACCGGACAGATACCCGAGGCAGCGGCGGCTTCCTGGGGGTTCATATACACCGAGCATTTGCGGTGCCCCTCATAGTGGTACTTCCCTTCCTGGGGGAAGAATTCTATGGTTTCCACTACCCCTGTATCCTCTCTATCCCCGCGAAGGGCCGCGGCCAAGGAAGGCAGCCCCCTATCCATAGCAAAGACCGTAGCTTCCCGGCCCAGTCTTTCAGGCGCATGAGCGTCGGAGTTGGAGATGATGGTAAAGGGGTCCAGGGATCCCAGGGCCCAGTTCATGGGGGGATTGGAGGAGAGGCCGGTTTCAATGGCAGTGATGCAGGGCGTGAGGTCTTCATAGCAGGCGGCAATGGAATCAAAGCCCGAATGAGCCCCCAAGGCGGAGAACCAAGGGGTCCAGATATGGGCGGGGATGAGCAGGGCCCGGCTATCCACGTCCAGGAGCAGGGCCAGGAGGTCCCGGGAATCCATCCCTAAGATAGGCCGTCCGTCGGATCGGATGTTGCCTATCCGTTCTAGTGCGGTTTGAAAGGCTGCGGCAGCGGTGAAACTGCTGAGGATCACCAGGTGATGCACCTTTCGGGTCTTATCCCCCTTTTTATAGATGGTACTGATCTCCCCGGTGAGCACGAAGCGGGGGTCTGCGGCGCCTTGGGGATAGGGCAGGCCCTCAATGAGCGCAGGGCCCTGCTCAAAATCCCGGCGTATCCCTGCTTTCAGGGTGTACATGCCTTCTTCTGCATCGTCCAAGTGCTCCCGCAAGGTTTTAAGCCAGACCGGATGGGTGCAATCCCCGGTACCCAAAATCTGTAGTCCCTTGATCCGTGCCCAGCGATCCAGATAGGGAGGGGTGAGCTTAGGGCTGGTGGCCCGGGAAAAAGGGGAGTGGATATGGAGATCAGCAATGAGCCGCATGATCCCTCCGCATATCCCTTGTCCCCACTCGTTCCCTGACTATCCGGGCCACTGCCTCAGCCAAGCGGAGGTGGGCCTCTGGGTCAAGGTGAATACCGTCGGCCCTGCTCGCAGAGATCACCGTGTCTGCATCCAGAAAGGCCGCTCCCCGCTCGAGGGCAAACTCCCGGTACCAGGGGGCGAGCTTCTTTGAAAGCTCCTGGGTATTCCCAAAGATATGGGTAAACCCCGGCACATCACGGGTAGGAGGGGGGCATATCATAAGCACCTGGGGACTTTGTTCATTTGGGCCGGTGCGGGAATCCTGAATGGCCCGGACAAGGCGCTGGGCGCCCCAGGCTATGTCGTAGGGCAGGGGGTTGAAACGGGGTTTGAGGTCATTGGTTCCCAGCATCAGCACCACCATATCCAGGGGCTTATGGCTTTCCAAAATGGGGAGGACCTGGCGCAGGCCGTTCCGGTCCCCTTCGACGGGATCCTCCCGGCAGGTGGTCCGGCCGTTTTGGCCTTCCTCCACCACCCAGAACTCAGGCTCATCCTCAGGGCAGCCCTGGTTGAGTAAGCCCTTCAAAACCATAGGCCAGCGGGTCTTGTGATCATAGCGGCCCCCGGTATGGGGATTATAGCCCCAGGTATTCGAATCACCGTAACAGAGGAGGGTTTTTAAGGGATACCCCGGCATGAAAACTCCTTATAGATAATCGTAAAAAAGACGGCAGCCCATAAATCATGGCATACCCTGTATGATAGCCGGTAGGGGGACAAAGTGGTCAAGAGGGCAGTAAGGGTTTATACCCCATAAGGGACCTGAGGAGGGCGGGGGTTTAAGCCCTTCCGGCCTCCCGGAGGGTTTTACTTACCCCTAAGGGGATCGCCAGTACGCTTATGACCATACCGGTTCCGATGAGGAGTATATGTATGGGGACCCTGTCGGCGGCAGGCCCAAACACCAGCATGCCCAGGGGCATCATGGTACTGCTGAGCATGGTGAAGACCGAAAGAACCCTGCCCATAAAAGCCGCTTCTACGGTGGTCTGTAACAAAACCATAGAGGGCGTATTATACAGAGGCAGGGAGATGCCCAGTATGGCCATAAAGACCAGGTACAGCCAAAACCGAGGGGCCAGCCCCAATCCCACCGTAAAGATACCGCATACCAGGCAGGAAAGGGTCATGGTATAGATACGGTTTTTGAAGCCCCCCCACATGCCTATCAGCATACCGCCTCCCAGCATTCCCAGGGAAAAGGTAATTTCTATGGCAGAAAGACGCCAGACCTCATTCCCGAAATCTCTGCTTACCTGGAGGGGCGTTAAAAATGCCAGGGGAGCGCAAAAGAAGAGAAATATCCCGGAAAAAACCAGCATCCGTAACACATAGCCGTGTTTTTTTATATAGTGCATGCCGTCTTTCAGATCATAAAAATAGGCGGGGCCTTTGTGTTCCGCTGCATCCGGGACGGGGGTTTCTTTGTCCGGCGTTTTGACAAAAAACAACACTATGCCTATGCCGATAAGCGCGGTAATGACGTCGAGAAAAAACAGTGTTTCTAATGAATCGAAGGCCATCATCGCGCCGCTTACCGCAGGCGCGGTCAAGGTAATGAACGACTGTATGCTGCTTTGTATGCCGTTTATTTTTGTTAAGTGTTCCTGCGGGACCATATCGGGGATAAACGCGCCGACCGCCGGCATCTGCACGCCTTGTCCCAATGAACGTATTACTGCGCAGCATAACAGAATATCAATGCTGTCGAAACCGGCCATAATGAAGAGCGCCGCAAGGAGGCTGACAAAAGCTATCGCGCCGTCCGCTATCATGATGATGTATTTCCGGTTAAACCGGTCCGCCCAAACTCCGGCAAAGGGTGAAATAAAAAACATGGGGAGAAATCCGGCGGCCGTAAAAAGGGTCATCATCGATCCTGATTGGGTTGTAAGGGTGATATGCCAGGTAATAGCGTATTGCACGATCATGGTGCCAAAGAAGGATAAGGCTTGTCCTGCTAAAAATAAGGCGGCGTTCTTTTTCCAGGTGCTGTTCATAGTGCTTTATACCAGTTTCAGGTATGCCTGTCAATAGGAAAAGCAGGAGTTCTGTAAGCCAGACACTTCACCGGCGTTGATTGTATGCGGTGCACAGGGTTATTAAAAAAAATGAGGATTCATGAAGGGAAACCTATGGAAACGCTTGCACTAGGCTGCTCCTGTTTTCCCAGGTTCTTTATATGCAGTGATGGTATCATACAGAAACAGGTTCTGTTTGTTTAAGAAACGGGAGGGAAATAGCGGGGGAAACGGATGCCTTGAACAGCAGGGTCTTCCGCCGCTGCCGGACAATAGGCCCGGCACGGACAACAAGCCCCCACCGGTTTGAGCGCCGGTACACCGCCGGGCCCTTCCGGTACTCCCGGACGGCGCAAGTAAGCTTACCAATGGCGCAAGTGAGCTTACTTATGGCGCAAGTAAGCTTACCAATGGCGCAAGTGAGCTTACTTATGGCGCAAGTAAGCTTACCAATGGCGCAAGTGAGCTTACTTATGGCGCAAGTAGGCTCACTTATGGCGCAAGTAGGCTCACTTATGGCGCAAGTAGGCTCACTTATGGCGCAAGTAAGCTTACCTATGACGTAAGTAAGCCTACCTATGGCGGGGGGATTAACACCATACGACGCCGGATGCAGCCTGGTTCCCGTAACAGGCTGCCCTGCCCCAAAGGAGCGCATCCCATGCCGAAAAAAGACCCTATTAAGACCAGGCAGGGACGGGCTCTTTCCCGTCCGGGTGAGCCGGGAAACGCGGCCGGCCGGTTTTGCGGCGGCCGGCGCGGGGGGAAGCGGCGGATTCAGGATACTAACGCTATAAAAAGTGAAGGAGCTGAAAAAGTGAATGAAATTGCTTTTATGAAAGGGAAAAGAACACTTGCAGTATATAATATAAATACAATCTAGTAACCACAAGCGGAGGATACGGAAACGGTGAGCTCAGGAGACCCTAGCCCCGTCATTGCGAGCGAAGCGAAGCAATCCACTCCCCCAGCCCCGGCAACCGAACTTCCAGCCCCAGGGTTCTAACCCGCAGCCCTGGGGGTCTGAACGGGGACGTTCCTGTCTGGATTGCTTCGGGGCTGCGCCCCTCGCAATGACGGGTTCGCTGCGCCCCTCGCAATGACGGGTTCGCTGCGCCCCTCGCAATGACGGGTTCACTGCGCTCCTCGCAATGACGGGTTCACTGCGCTCCTCGCAATGACAGGTTATCTGCGCCCCTTGCAATGACAGGTTCTCTGCGCCCCTAGCAATGACGGGTTCGCTGCGCCCCTTGCAATGACGGGTTCGCTGCGCCCCTGGCAATGACGGGTTCGCTGCGCCCCTTGCAATGACGGGTTCGCTGCGCCCCTTGCAATGACGGGTTCACTGCGCCCCTCGCAGTGACAGATTCGCTGCGCTCCTCGCAATGACGGGTTCACTGCGCTCCTCGCAATGACAGGTTCGCTGCGCTCCTCGCAATGACAAAAGCCCCCGCCACCCCCCACGAAACACGCCGCAGCACCCGTGGCGTGGCGCTTCGCAGACAGGCGCTTCAGCCCTGTCTGTGGCCTGAATCTTATGCGCCATTCGGACGAATTTTTGTCCTTGACAGCATTTTGAAGAAGGTATAAAGTAGATTCTGACGTATAAACAGGAGGGAGATAATGAAGAGTCTGCTCTTATCATGGTTTATAATACTTGCGGTGAATCTGTCTGCCGCCGGCGGCGGTTCAAATCGTGGAACTTTTTTATCCAGGGGCGGATACATTATCCGGTCTGAAGACATAAAGATAGAAAATTATATCGCCCAATACGATTACGACTATCCCCTCCCCGAACAAGGAGCCCTTAACGTTATAACCGGAACCGGCATTAAGGATGATAACGCCTATATTCATATTGGACTCAAAGGGAGAAAGCTGCCTTTTGCTGAACTTCCGCCTTTAAACATCAGCTTTTGCATAGACCGCAGCGGCTCCATGACCGGTGTTATGCCTTGGGTAAAGGATTGTTTTTATATATTTATCGACAGGGTGCGAGACGGGGATACGGTCTCCCTGGTCGACATGAATACAGACGCTCAAACCCTTATCGCCCCCACCCGGATACGCAGTCCGGGGGACAGAACACGGTTCAAGAGGCAGGTTGACCGGATTATGGCTGACGGAGGAACCGACGTGTACGCGGGCATGGTACAAAGTTATAAAGAGCTGGAAAAGAGGTATAATCCTGAGTATGTACACCGTGTAGTCATCCTTACCGACGGGATGCATAATTTTGGCGGCAAGATAAACAAGGATATTTTGGACCTGGCCACCGCCTACAATAAAAAAGGGATGACTATTTCAACAGTAATGCTGGGAATTAACGCCGCTACCGGTTTAATGGTAGATGTCGCCATAAAAGGGGGCGGGAGTTCCCGTTTTATTTCAGATCATGATGAAATGGTTACCATATTTCAAACGGAACTGGATCGTATGCTGGTTCCCGCGGCCCGCGATTTGCACATGCGGCTGGTCCTCGCCGACGGGCTTGTCTTCAAAGACACCTGGGGGTATGAACATTCCGTGGAAGGGAACACGATACAGTATTATTTGCCAACCCTGCATAACGGGGATTATGAAACCCTGTTTGCGGAAGTGTCTTTTAAGTCCCCCGACAGGCAGAATGCTGCGGCGTTATTTTACCTTGATTATCTGGAGTTGAATACCAGCCCCAGGACCTTAGGGCCGTATACCATAAGCTTTGACAGTCCCCCGGTAGAGGGTGCTCATATTGCCGACAGACGGGTTCGGGAGATAGAAGGCATCCTCTATTTCTCACGGGAACTCATTGATATAGCCGGTAAGACGGCAAAAATAAGCAGCCTTGAACGTGAACTGTATCACTATGCCAATCCTTCTGCGCAAAGGGATGATGTGGTACAACAAATACTGGTGGAGCTGCGCCAGAATCTTGCCATAGCAGAGAGTCTACAGGATTATTTATCAGGCATCAGCGACAGTCTTGGCGGTACCAAATATGAAAAGGAATTGGAAATACTGCACAATTATGCACAGACCTTTACCAGTGTGTATAAGGAGTATACTAAGCATGCCGAATAACACAAAGGGGCTTCCCTTGGCCCGTCTCTTTCCTTATGCTAGGATCCTCCTATGGAACGCAACCATACCTATTCCGCGCTGGTTCTCAAAGTACGGCCCTCAGGGCAGTCCAACCGGGAAGCCTTCTTCTTAACTCAGGAAACGGGAATACTCAGGGCCACGGTCTTTGGAGGCCCCACAAGTAAATTCCGTGCCCTGGTGTCCCCTTTTCACGAGGGAAGGCTCTGGGTGTATCACAACCCGGTCAGGGATTCTTGGAAAGTCACGGATTTTGATGTGCAATCCTGGCGGCTGGGGATACGGGAACAGTACCGCCGGGCCATGACCGCAGGGGCGGTCCTGGAACTGGTTCTTGAGTCCCAAGGGAGCGGCGGCGCCTGGGCCGGCGCCTGGGCTGTGGCCAACAGGACCTTGGATGCCCTGGACCATGCGGAGGAAGGGGTCTGTATCCGCATCTTCATTCATTTTTTGTGGAACTGGGCATTGCTCCTGGGACTGCGGCCTAGTATCAATCGCTGCGCTTCCTGTACTTGTGAAGCCCCGGCGGATGGGCTACTATTATGGAATGATTCTGAGGGAACCCTGTATTGTCCTTCCTGTGCAGGCTTCTTCCCGGAGGAGCCTGGCTCCCTGGGATTTGGGGAATGGCTGGTCCTGGGGCCGGGGCTCCGGCGTTGGCTTGGAGCAGTGGAAAACCAGGACCCGGAAGTGCTGGGCGGGTATCCCCTGGATCTCCCCTCCCTGGGAGAAGCCAGGGCTTTGCTTACCCGCATCATGGCCAGGGCCTTGGGAAAACGACTGCCCGGGTGGGACCGGGTGTAGGCCGGAAGGGATAAGGAGTACCGATCATGCGTGCAGTGGATATCATCATAGATAAACGGAACGGAAAGGAACTGAGCCGGGAATCCCTGGAGTTTCTGATTCACGGTTATGTGGCAGGGGAAATCCCCGATTACCAGATCGCTGCCTGGGCTATGGCGGTGTTTTTTCAGGGGATGAGCCCCAGGGAAAGCGCGGCCTTAACCGAGGTGATGCTGAGATCCGGAGGGCGTATGGATTTGTCCGGCATAGCCGGCCCTTTTGTGGATAAGCACTCCACCGGCGGGGTTGGCGATAAGACCAGCCTCATCGTGGCGCCCCTCATCGCTTCCCTGGGGATAAAAGATCCCATGATGTCCGGCCGGGCCCTGGGGCATACAGGAGGTACCCTGGATAAACTGGAGGCCATTCCCGGTTACAGGACCACCCTGGAGCAGCGGGAATTCCGGGAAATCCTGGAAAACACCGGGTATGCCATGACCGGCCAGACTCAGGATATGGTTCCTGCGGACCGCCTGCTCTACGCGCTGCGGGATGTAAGCGGCACGGTGGAGTCCATTCCCCTCATTACCGCCAGCATATTGTCAAAGAAAGCGGCTGAAGGCGCGGATGCCCTGGTATTGGATGTGAAATACGGGTCAGGGGCTTTTATGAAAGACCCCAGGGAAGCGGAAAAGCTGGCCCGGTCCTTAGTCAACACCGGATCCCTTATGGGTAAGGAGATCATCGCCCTGCTTACGGACATGGACGAACCCTTAGGGAACATGGTGGGTAATTTCCTTGAAGTAGAAGAGAGCCTGGATTGCCTTGAGGGAAGAGGCCCTGGAGACCTCAGGGAGCTGAGCCTGGAACTGGCCGCCCGCATGGCGGTATTGGGAACTAAGGCAAGGGATGCAGCGGAAGGCCGGGACCTCTGCGAGGCTGCTTTGGCTAGCGGGAACCCCCGGCGCTTGTTCCTGGAAAATATCCGCTGCCAAGGGGGTGATCCAAAGCAGGTGCTGGACATGCGGGGGAAGTACCGCTCGGCCTTCAGCGCGGAGATCCGCGCTTCCCAAGACGCGTATATTTCCCGGATTGATGCCGGAAAAGTCGGCCATGCAGGGATCTTGCTTGGGGTAGGCCGGAACCGTACCGAGGACAGGGTGAGCCCTACGGCAGGGGTGCAATTCCACAAAAAGCGGGGAGACCGGATCCTGTTAGGAGAGCGGATCATGAGCGTCTGGGCTCAAGATGAGGCTTCCCTCGCGGCGGCCCTTCCCCAATTAGAGGGTGCCCTGGAATATGCACAAACCCCGCCGGCCCCACGGAACCTGGTATTAAAAGAAATTACCCGGGAAGAGCAGTAAGAGAAAAAAACGGTGCCTCTGAGTATACCGCATGAGAAGTAAGGAAAAGAAATGGAATGGGTGAAGAAAGATATACCGCAGGATATGGTGAAGCTGATTGCCGATAAGTACGGCTGTGATCTGCTTACCGCATCGATACTCCTCAGACGAGGTATCCTTCAGGGAGAGGAGATTCAGTATTTCCTGGAAACAGACTTCCGGTACTTACGCAACCCCTTTGAGCTGCCGGGTATGGAAGATGCCGTAGACCGGATCTTAGCCGCCAAAGAAGAGGGAGAAAAGGTACTGGTCTTTGGCGATAGGGACGTGGACGGCATCACCAGCACGGTCTTGGTGGTGGGCTTTCTGAGGAGCCTGGGCATGGACGTGAGCTGGCGGCTCCCCCTGGGGGATGAGCCCTACGGACTGTCCCTCAAGGCCGTAGAGGACTTTGCAGCAGCTTCCGGGACCCTTATCATCACCGTGGACTGCGGCATATCCAACCATAGGGAAATACAGCAGGCCAATGAACGGTCCATAGACGTGATCGTCACCGACCATCACAATCCCCAGGAAGAACTCCCCCCGGCCTTGGCCATTGTGAACCCGAAGCTGGGGGATTCCCGCTATGGTTTCAGAGATTTAGCGGGCTGCGCAGTGGCCTATAAATTGCTTGCTGCCCTGCGTTTTGCCTTGAAGAGTACTCTTTACGGCCAGGCTATCTGCCTCCTTACTACCCGGCCCGCCAACGATGCCTATACCATTGAGATAGCCAAGCTGCGTAACCTCGTGCTTATAGACCGGCTGGTTGAAACGGTGATTCCCGGCATGGTGTGTATGAGCGGGACGCGCTTGCCCGGCTTCCTTGAGGGCCAGCAGATCCTGGTCTGGGATGGGGCCTTGCAAAAGAAAAACCTCACCAAGATCTTCGGGCCGCAGATAGAGGTGCAGATGCTGGACATAGCCCCGGAGATAGGCAAGGAGATTCCCGCGGTTGCAGGGAAGAGCCTCCTTCGCAGTAAGGAGCTTTCCCGGATAGTCCGGTATTCCAGTAAGGATATAAGCGAACTGGATGTGTTTATGAGCCTCTTTACCACGTTTATCCAGCGGCGGGAGCAGCACTTTACCGCGGAAGATGCAGCGGATTTGCAGCTTGTCAGTATAGGAACCATTGCGGACATCATGCCGCTGAAAGACGAGAACCGGATCATGGTCCGATTCGGCCTTGAGGCACTGCAGAAAAGCCCGCGGCAGGGGATTTCAGACCTGCTCTTTAAGCTGGGCCTGGCTGGGCGGCGTGTGGGGGCCGGAGATATTGCCTGGCATATGGGCCCTGCCATCAATGCGGCAGGCCGTATGGGAAACCCGGACAAGGCGGCAGCCCTGTTCCTGGAAAAGGACCCCCTCAAGCGGGATCATTTGGCAGGGGAACTCATAACCATGAACGAGGAGCGCAAGAAACGGGGGCTTGATGCCTGGGCCATGGTAGAGCCCCTGGCCGAAGCAAGCCTCAAGACCTATGGCGGCAAAGTGGCTCTGGCCTATGGACAGGAAATTTACCGGGGCATTACCGGGATCATGGCAAACCGCCTGGTGAACCGGTTTAAGGTACCGGCCATAGTGGTATCCTTTGGGGAAGAAACCCTCACCGGTTCCCTGCGCTCGGTGAAGGGCTATGATCTGCGGTCTTTGCTCGAATCCTGCGCCGAGTTCTTCCTCGACTGGGGGGGGCATAATTATGCGGCAGGTTTCAGTATGGAGCGGGATAAGTGGGAAGGCTTCTTGAATCGTTTGCAAATGCTCTCCCGGACTATGGAATTCGCCGCAGAGGACAGCGAAGAGACCATCACCATAGACGCGGAGCTGCCCCATGCCTACCTTACGCCGGATATTTTTAAGGTCATCGATCATTTCGAGCCCTATGGAACCGGTAATGAGCCTCTCATCTTTATGTCCCGCTCGCTCAAGATACGGGATATCACCTTTATGGGGAAGACCGAGGCCAAACATGTGAAGCTCAGCTTGGAAGCGGGAAAACATATCTGGCCTGGGGTGTACTGGCAGGCTGCGGACAAGGTAAAACGGGACTTTGATATACACGATACCGTGGATGTGGTGTTCAAGATTTCCCGGAATTGGTTTAATGGCATGGAAACCCCGCAGCTTATGGTCAGTGATGTACGGCGTTCCACGCCGCGGTGAGTTTTTCCCGGCCTTCCAGAGGGTAGTCCTTACCAGTGTCTGTCCCCATAGGGTTCCCGCTGCTCTCCAAAAGCGGTAGCGGCTGTTCGTCCATACCGATAAGCGCACGCTTCTCATCGTAAGGCCCGTCCGTGAGATACCTCCCTATCAAGCCGTTTAATTTAATCACCTGGCTCATGCTGCTTGGTCGATCTAGCTAGTGTTACTGGATCGATCTAGGCTCGTGCTATTGGGTTGATCTAGGTTAGTGCTATTGGGTTGATCTAGCTGGTGTTACTGGGTCGATCTAGGCTCGTGTTGCTTAGTCGATCTAACTAGTGCTATCGGGTCGATCTAGCCTCGTGCTACTGGGTTGATCTAGCCTAGTGCTAGTGGATCGATCTAGGCTCGTGCTGCTTGGTCGATCTAGGCTGGTGCTATTGGATCGATCTAGGCTAGTGCTATTGGATCGATCTATGCTCGTGCTATTGGATCGATCTATGCTCGTGCTACTGGGTCGATCTAGGCTAGGCTTACTGAGTCGATCTATGCTCGTGCTACAAGGGGAGCGGGAAAGGGATGGAGAAAGAGCATGTGGAACTGGCCGTAAGGCTGCGTCACGAATTACACCGGTGCCCGGAGCTTTCAGGCAGGGAAACCTGGACCAAAGGGCATTTGATGGGCTTTTTGCGCGAGCATAGCTCCCTGGAACTCGTTGACCGGGGCCGCTGGTTTTACGCCTTGTACCGGGCCGGCGCGGATAAGCGGAACATCGCTTTCCGGGCGGAATTCGACGCCCTGCCTATAGACGAGACCATTGACCTGCCCTATGGCTCCCAATACCCCGGAGTTGCCCACAAATGCGGCCACGACGGGCATAGCGCGTGTTTGGCAGGGTTCGCCCTGGAAATCAACAAACACGGAGCAGACCAAAACGTCTACCTGGTGTTTCAACATGCCGAGGAAACCGTTGAAGGGGCTCTGGAGTGCGCTCCCTTGATGGCCGAAGCAGGTATTGCCGAGGTATTCGCCTATCACAATGTGCCGGGACTGCCTGAGAGTCTCATCACCCTACGAGACGGAACCGTCTGCTGCGGTTCGGTCGGCATGATCATCCATTTCACCGGTATTCCCGCTCACGCAAGCCAGCCCGAAGACGGACGCAACCCCTGTTTTGCCATCGCGGATCTCATAGGCTCTATCCCCTCATTGACTGACCAGAGCCGGTATAAGGGACTGGTCCTCTGTACGGTGGTCATAGGCATAGACGCGGGGAAAGAGGCCTTCGGCATGGCTGCCGGCGAGGGCCGCCTCTTGCTGACCATCCGCAGCCACTTTGACCGGGACCTGAAGGAACTGCAACAGGGCATTGAGGAGAAGACCGGGGAACTGGCCGCCCGCTACGGACTGGAATACGCGGTTTCCTTCAGGGACCGCGTCCCTGCCACGGTGAACCACCGGGAAAGCGCTGATAAGATACGCCGGGCGGCGAAGCGGCTGGGGCTTACCCTGCGGGAATCGGACACTCCCATACGGGGTTCAGAGGATTTCGCCTGGTTTCTGAAACAGAGCCCCGGGGCCATGTTCGGGGTGGGCATCGGCGAGGATCGCCCTCCCATTCATACAACCCGATACGATTTTAACGATGCCGTCATACCCGCGGTGGTGGATATCTTTAAGGCGCTGCTGGACGAATGAACAAGGGCCTTGCCCTTTACCATAAACAGGGTGTGTCTCTGGCACCGCCGGGGCAGACCCGCAAGAGAGGGAGTGTGTTATGGAGCGTTTTTTTGCAGTAGCGGGTCTTATTTCAGGCTTTTTCTGGAATATCCTCTTTTTAGTGGTCCTGGTAGGGGGCGGGCTGTATCTCACGGTGAGGCTCAAGTTCTTTCAGATCCGGTATCTGCCCTATATCATCAAGCAGACCTTCGGCAAGATCCAGGACAAGGGCAAGGGAGAGGGCACGGTAAGCCCCTTCCAGGCCGCTGCCACGGCTATGGCGTCTACCATAGGCGCTTCGAACATCGTGGGGGTCCCCGCGGCTATCGCCTATGGGGGCCCGGGCGCGCTGTTCTGGATGTGGGTGATCTTCCTGCTGGGGGGAGCCACTAAATTCTCAGAGGTGGTCCTGGGGGTGCACTACCGGGAAAAGAATTCCGACGGCCACTATGTCGGCGGCCCCGGTTACTACATGACCAAGGGTTTCCCCATAAAGTCCGTGGGCCGGATCATGGCCCGGGCAGGAGCCTTTGTATCCATGCTATACTACCTGCCCTCCATCGCGACTCAATCTATCTCGCTCATCCAAAACGCCGGGACCTTGGGGGTCAACCGGTACGTGAGCAGCGTCCTCCTGATGATCCTGGTAGGTTCTGTGGTTTTAGGGGGACTCATCCGGGTTGCCAGGGTAGCGGATAAGATGGTGCCCATCATGTGTATCCTGTATATAATCGGTTCGGTCATCGTGCTGGGCGCCCATATCGGGAATCTCTTCCCCAGCCTTGCCCTGGTCTTTACATCGGCCTTTACCGGAACCGCCGCTACCGGAGGCTTCATCGGTGCCGGGGTCTCTATGACCATCCGTATGGGCCTTGCCCGGGCCACCTATTCCTGTGAAGCGGGTATGGGCTCGGCCCCCATTGCCCACGCAGCCGCGATTACGGACCATCCGGTTCGCCAGGGTTTTTGGGGAGTGTTTGAGGTTCTGGTAGACGGCTCTATCTGTACCTTGTCGGGCCTGGTGGTTTTGACCAGCGGCGTCTGGAAAACCATAAGCCCTGATGTGGCCCTTACCATGCCTGCCGTGGCTTTTCAAAAGGTAATGGGCAATGCGGGCAGTTATATGGTTACCCTCTCGATCTTCCTCTTTGTGCTGTCCAGCATCATAGCGGTGATCTGGTACGGCGAAAAACTGGTGGAATTCTTCTTCAATACGGAAATTTCCAAATACACCCGGATCATCTATACCCTGAGTATCATGCTGGGGGCCTTCTTCGGGCTGGATGCCATCCTGGCGGTCTTGGACCTCACCAATGCCCTGATAATCCTGCCCAACATGGTTACGCTCTTACTCCTGAGCCCCCTCATAGCCAGGCTCACCCGGGAGTATTTCTCCGGGAAGCAGTACCTCAAGGATAGTAAGAGGGGCCTGTAAGCAGGGTTAGCAATCCTCAATGCCTCCGGCATAGCCCCATACTCACCGCAAGACCTCGTCTATGCGCGCCTGCGTTTCCATGGTCACATGCAGGGCGCTTACCATTTTCTGGTAATGTGCTATTTCATCGTCAGTGAGAGAGCGGCCTTTGCGGTCTTTAAGCCATTTTCGGGCGGGCTGGTAGCCGCCAATGGAGAAGTCCCATACATTCCTGGGGACTTCATCAAAATACTGCTGTTTGTTTATCCAGACTTGAGCGTCCCGGAACTCCGGCTTATCAACGGTATTATTTCCCTCTATGGGATACCCGGCTAAACGGCCTGCGCGGTTGGCGGTTTCCAACAGATGTATGCCCCGAAGAGCCGCTCCTAAAGCGGCCAGGGCGGTGAATTGTTCAGCGTTTTTTGGATACGGGACACGGGGAAAGTCGATTTTCAGGAATTCCCGGTAGGTTTCCCGGTACGCGGGACTGTGGAGGACCGCGTAGATATAATCGAGTATGTCTATGGGGGCGAATGTGTCTTCGGTTTTTTCCTTTTCAGCCGTAAAACGCAAGCCGGTTTTTCGGGCTATTATAGTTACCATGCCGTCATTCAGGTTTGGCCGGCGGGGCTCGGCTCTCTCAAATGTATCCGCCTCGGAGTAGAGATAGAGGGGGAAAACGGTACCGCCGCCTCTGTAAAAAATATTCTGGTCCACAAGACTATTCGTGATATACACAATATTCCAATTGCCTGCATTACCAAGGGCCTGACCCTGCCGGCCAATAATAATTGCATTATTGGCCGCCTGTAAGTTTCGCAATACTTTCCTGTTTAATCGTGCAACGAAATATTCATTGTAAAATATTTTTCTTATGTCAAAAGGACGGTACATTATATCAAAAATATTTTTTCTAACTTCATTGAACTGTGTGTTCTTTCGTGCAATGGAAGCATCCCACCTGTCTTTATCTTTAAGGGGTATATCAAAATATTCACAAACATCACTCAGGTTATTTTTAGTATTTAAGAAGTATGATAATTTCTCAACCTGCTCATCAGTATTAAAAGAAACTGATAAATTATCCCGTTTAGTTAGTAATCCCAATGAATTAACGGGAAATAAGTCCTGTACGCTAAGACCTTTTGCATATTCGGTTTCGCTGGAAAAATCTTTGGCGACAAAAAAATACTGCGGAGCCGTTGGGTTAATCTTCCGGTAGGGAACAGCCGCAAGGTTGTTTTCCAAAAGAAATGCGTATTTCGCTTTTCTTGACCCGTATACATCATAATGAAACACTTCCGCCAATTCAGCGTCTTTTTTCCCGCCTGTTTTAATAAAAATATTTACGCTCACCCCCTGTTGTATATCAAACACATTCTCGTCCTTGCCGCCGTCAGGCGATGTTTCTCTCTTTTTTGCATTGCCGTGTAAATCAAGAATATAAATCTTGTCAAACGCGCTTAACAAATTCCAGCGCATACCCCGGAAGGTGGGATTATCCAAAAAGCTGTGATTGTTGATATACGCCACCACGCCTTCGCCGTGTTTCTCGATAAAGTTCTGCCCGTAACGGATAAACTTGACGTAATCATCATTGAGCCATTTTGAATTCTTTTCGTTTAATTTTTCCACGCCCCCGGGTTCTTTTTTATAAGCCTGTAGAAATTCTTCTTTGGTGCAGTTGGCGCTTTCGCCGGAATAGGGCGGATTGCCGATAACCACCATGACCGGAGTATCCCGCTTAATGCCGTTCGCTTCCGCAGCCTCATCGGAAAGCCATTTTTCCATGAGCAAAAGGGCGGTCTCGCCTTCAGGCTCCTCAAGACTGTTGGTAAGATACACCCTGATGCGTTTATCCGCAGCGCCGCGATACCCTGTTTGTTCCAGCATCATGCCAAGTTTGAAATGAGCCATCGCATAGGGAGCCATGAGCAGCTCAAAACCGTTAAGCCGGGGGATAAGGTGTTCGGCGCAGTATCCTGCCCATAAGCCCTTTTGACGGGCAAAACGCTCATATATGTTACCGATTACTTCGGCAAGAAAGGTTCCGGTGCCGGCCGCAGGGTCAAGGATCTGCACTTTGTGCAATGCAAGCTGTTTCTGGGTTCCGTCCGCTTCCTGAATCGTCCGCTTTATTTTTGAGTTGTCCGCAAGCCCTTTTGAAAGATTGAATTCCTGTTGGAGTATGTCGTCAACCGCCTGGACCATAAACCTTACTACCGGAAGCGGGGTATAATACACGCCCCGGCTTTCCCTGAGTTTCGGGTCATACTCCGCAAGAAAGGTTTCGTAAAAATGGATGAAGGGGTCCTGACTTGCCTTGGCGAATTCTTTCAGCAGTTCTTCTACGGCAACGCGATTAAAAAGGTCCGCCAGCGCGTCCACTATCCAGGCAATGCGGCTGTCAAGGTTTATTCCCGCCACATCATTGAAAAAATTCCGCAAGAACGGGTTTGACTGCGGAATAAGGTGAGGCGCAAGATAGCGGGTGAATTGTTGCTTGTCTTTCTGGTTCAGCCGCGCCGCAAAGAGGCCGTAAGCCAGAGTCTGGGCGTAGATGTCGGCAAAAGCCTCCGCTCTCAGGTCATGGATAAGGATTTTGCGGAAGGCTTCCAGCTGACCTGACAGGCCGTCCTTTTCAGAGTGTTTGTCTTTCAGCGCCTGCTGAATAATCGCGGCAAGCAGCTTGGCTTTACCGGCCATCACCTTTGCAAGCTGCTCTGAAGTGTAAATGGTCTTGCCGCTATAGCCTGTGAATTTGTCCAGCAGTTCCAAAAACGCGGGGTACTGCTTTGTATCGGCCTGAATGGTTCCGTCCTTTTCCCGCGCTATGGAAACTGAAAGCACCGGAAGGCCGTCTCCAAAAAGCTCAAAGGTAAGGTAATCGGTGATGATGAGATTGTTGAGGGCCTGTTTGTAACGGTCAAACTGTTCCTTGTGCTGTTTGGTATGAAGCCCTGCGGAAATACCCTTTGCCTCAATGTACCCTGCCGGTATGTCCCCTTTGGTGATGATGTAGGCCGGCGCGCCGCAGGCAATGCGTTTCGGCTCATAGCTTATGGTTAACCCGCTTGTAAGGGCCTCGAAAAGGGCTTTGAGCGCGGGGCGGCAGCTGTGTTCGGCGGCCTTCCCGCTGCGGTAGAGTTTGTCCACTTCAGAAAGGTAACGGGCTATTGCGGCGGCCGGCGCGCTCATGGGGGGTCAGCCTCTGGGCTGCCTTCTCCTTTTTGAACCGGCCGAACTATCCACCGCTGTTCTCCCGCTTCAACAAGAACCCGGACGCATACATCTACGCAATCATCGCATATAAACACCAGCCTTCCGGAAGCATCCGGGGGACCGGCAACCAGAGCCCGGACTAAACTGGCAGGCCTGCCGCAGAAAGAGCATCGTCCTTCTTCTCGGGTGCCGGCGGGTTTCCTGGGATCACGCGCTGAATCAGCCATAGCTCTACTCCTCTCTCCCGCCTTCGGTCTATCCAGGACGGAAGGCGGATCTATCCTCATTACAGAAAAGTATATGCCCAGCCCGGGAATCGGTAAAGAAGGGTACAGGCCTTTTCCTAGGGCCGGATTATGCCCAGGGACAGGAAGCCCTTATAGATAAGCTGGACCGCAAAACCTGCAAGGATAAGGCCCATGATTTTTTCCATGACAAAGATGCCCATAGTACCCAGGACCCGGAGGATCAGTGTGCTGGCCCGCAGGACCATAAACATGCACAAGAGCCCGATGAGCAGCGCAGGCAGGAGGGTGAGCACCGTCAGGAGCCAGGGGCTGTCGCCGGATACATAGGTCATGATCACCGTGAGGAGCCCCGGGCCTGCGATCATGGGGATGGCCAAGGGGAAGAGGGCCACAAAACCGCTTTGGCTCTCTTCGTCCCCGGCGGAAGGGACCCGGTTGGTTTTGGGTTTTGAGTAGATCATCTCGAAGGCGATAAGAAAGAAGAGGATGCCCCCGGATATATAAAAAGCCCCGGGCTGGATGCCGAAGAAGTGGAGGATGCCCCTTCCCCCCAGGAGGAACACCCCCAGGACCAAGGCCGCAAAGAGGATGGCCTTGAAGATAATGCGGCTGCGGGTTTTCTCGTTACAGGAGGAGGTAAGCCCGAGAAAAGAGGGAATAATCCCGATGGGGTCCATCACCAGGAGAACCGTAAACAGGATCTGCCAAAAATCATGATCCATCGTGCTGCCGGTAAACCCGGATGATCCGGGGTGCGGTAAAAAGCCGAAGGAGCTTTGAGGGTGCGCTAAGGTGTTGCATTGCCGTATCCTGGGGGATTATCCCGGAAAGGTCAAGGTCTTCGCCTGACACAGGCCGCCGTCGCCGCAGCCTTCCGCCTGCCCTTCCGCCTTCCCGCAGCAGCAGACCTGCTTCCCACCGCTGCGCAGGCGAACTTGCCTGCGCCGTAAGTGATATTACCTGCGCCGTAAGTGAGCTTACTTGCGTCATAAGTGATATTACTTGCGCCATAAGTAAGCTTACTTGCGTCATAAGTAAGCTTACCTGCGTCATAAGTGATATTACTTGCGTCATAAGTAAGATTACCTGCGCCATAAGTAAGCTTACTTGCGCCATAAGTAAGCTTACCTGCGCCACAGGTAAGCTTACCTGCGCCGTCCGGATGTACCTAAAGGGCCCGGCGGTATGCGGTGAAACCGCCCGTATCTTTTGCCTTGTCAAACCGGATATTGATGGTGTGGATAAGGGCCTTTGCCGCTTGGGAAAAAACGCCCCGCCGCGTCCTTCCGCCCGCTCTTTATACCTTCTTGATGAAAAGACCCAATGCCTGCACGCCCAGCAGGAGCACCGCCGTAACAATGGCCCCGGCGATAAGCACCCCCAGGACTACGGCCAGCATGGTCTTCCCCTTACTTATACCCAAGACCCAGGCCCCCAGGGTCCCGGTCCACGCGCCGGTCATGGGCAGGGGCACGGCCACAAATAGGGCTATCCCCAGCCAGCCCCATCGGTGCACCCCCTTATGGAGCTTGACCCGCGCCCGCTCCACAAAGCGGTCAAAGAAGCGCTGATACCAGGCGAGGGCAAGCAAGCCCTTATGCACACTGCCAAGGAACAGCCAGCACGCGGGAGCCACCAGGGCATTGCAGCCCGCGGCAAAAAAGTAGGCCCCGTACCAGGGCAAGCCCGAGGCGAGGGCAAAGGGAATGCCCCCCCGGAGTTCTGAAATAGGCAGAAATGAGAGCAGCGCAGTCCATGCCAATATAGAAAGGGTATTCATGCACGTAGCCTAGCAGAAAAGCCCGCTTCCATCTACCTGAGCCCCCTCCCCTGCCAGCAATTCCAAATTCAAAAAAAGATGCCTAAAATAAGGCATGGGACGGAGAATACTTAAACCCTTTATCGGGTATCTTGATAAGGCGGCGGAGAAACTGCCTGAGTGTCGGGAGGC
>JAITEL010000159.1 GCA_031282065.1 Treponema sp. | reverse complement strand
TGCGTTTTTCTGGGCGCTCCGGTATGAAATGAGCCGGTATTTGCACAAAGATTGGACTGACTTTTTACTCGCCATTGCTGGCGAGGCCCCCGATGATTCTTGAATTTGGAATTGCTGATCCTTCTTGCTTCTCCGTTGACTTCTTATCCTCTAATGTAGTATACCTTATAAAAATATGGTTACTAGACATTCTCGGTCTGCCTATGGTATGTATCTGCACCGGAAACAGACCTTACATACCGTTTTAGGGGCTGTTTTTGTGGTACTAAGTATTGGACTCTTGTTATTATTTTTGATACCCTGGAGCAATAAAGTAGGAAACGAGAAAAACGAATTGGTACACTTGTGGGAAGCCGGATCCTATGATGAATCCTTTAGAGTAAGTGGTGAAATGCTTCGAGATAAACCTTTAGATTATTTTCTCTTAACGCTTCACGGATTTTCATCCTATCAGCTTGCCATTGCACAGATCAACAATTTTGATACACTGACCTATATAGATACCTGTATATGGTCCCTGCGGAAAGCCCTCTTATGCAAAGAAGGGCCCTTGGACGGGCGGGTTCAGTATGTTTTAGGGAAGGCCTATTATTATAAAGGTTTTGGTTTTGCGGATTTAGCGGTTAAATTTCTTGAGGCTGCTCGAGAGGCCTCGTATACTGCCCAGGACATCCCAGAATATTTGGGGCTCTCCTATGCGGCCTTACAGGATTACCGGAACAGTGTGGCTTCCTTTGCCTTGGCCTTGGATCCAGGAGATGAGGGGCAGCCTGTAGAAAATGGAGAATCAGAGGATATCCGGTACCCTTCAGACCTATTGCTTCTCTCTATTGCCCGCTCCTATCTGGCCCTGGAAGATGCAGAAACCGCTCATGCCTATCTGCAGCGTTGTGTGGATATATCCAAAGATTCCAGGACCATGGTAGTGGCCCGCTTGCTTTTGGGTTCCATCCTGGGGGAAAACGGAAATGCCAAGGGAGCGGAAGCCCAGTATATGGCTATCCTTACTGAAGGCGGTGAAAATGCGGATGCTCATTATCAACTAGGTGAACTCTATGCCGGCGGGGGCGACCCAATCCGGGCTCGGGCAGAATGGCGGAAAGCCTATAGTATCGATCCAAGTCATAAGCCGACCAGAGTACGGCTCAATATGTAATCAAGGTCTTTGGGCCTATGGAGGGAATATGTTTGGGAATAATTCTTCAGATATCGGCATTGATTTAGGGACGTGCAATACCCTTGTCTATATACACGGAAAAGGTATTGTCCTTAATGAGCCTTCGGTCGTAGCAGTGGAGCGGGGTACTAAGCGGGTAGTCGCAGTCGGGGCCGATGCGAAACGGATGCTCTGGAAGACGCCGGGCAATATTATCGCCATCAGGCCCATGCGGGACGGGGTAATTGCGGACCTGGAATCCACCGAAAAGATGATCCGGTTTTTCATCTCCAAGGTGCTTCCCCGTTACCGTTTTGTCAAACCCCGTATGGTCATTGGTATTCCCTCCTGCATTACCGAAGTGGAACGCCGGGCAGTGGAGGAATGTGCCTATAAAGCAGGGGCTCGGGAGGTGATCGTCATTGAAGAAAGCCTGGCCGCTGCCATAGGTGCGGATATTTCCATCTCTGAACCTATGGGGCACATGATCTGCGATATTGGGGGAGGCACCACCGAAATCTCCGTCATTTCCCTGGGAGGCATGGTGGTTACCAATGCCATACGCTTAGGGGGAGATGAATTTGATGAAGCCATTATCAAGCAGGTCCGTAGCGTCCATAACCTGATCATCGGGGAACAGACCGCAGAGCGGCTTAAGATCGAAATCGGCAATGCCGCGCCGGATAAAACCATTGAAAAGGTGGAAATCAAGGGGACCGATGCCATCACCGGCCTTCCCCGGCGCTTGGAGATCGATTCCGTGGAAGTCCGGGAAGCCCTCAAGGACCCCATCACCCAAATCATTGATGAAATTAAGGCCACCCTGGGAAAGACGCCGCCGGAATTAGCCGCGGATATAGTGGAGCGCGGGATCGTGATGACCGGCGGGGGTTCCCTCCTCAAGGGATTGCCTAAGCTGATTTCTAAAGAGACCGGGGTGCCGGTTATTGTGGCAGAGAATCCCCTGGACTGTGTTGCCCTCGGAGCAGGAAAGTACTTTGAATACGCGAAGATTTTCGATAATAGCCGTCAGATTTACGATACCTTAAACAACTAGGATCTTTGCAATGGAGGAGGCTAAGAAGCAAAAGAGTCGTTTTTTTGCCGAAATATATGTGTTCATGGTCCTTACCCTGATTTCTTTTTTGCTCCTCTATTTTTCAAACAGCAGTTTTATTCTTAACTTTAAAGATCTCGGCTTGTCCGCATTTTCCGGTATCCGTATCGGTATCCATGAAGTGAGTTCCTTCATCTCCCAGACCATCCTTTCAGTAGGGGAATTGGCCACCTTACGGCAGGAATACGCGGAATTAACCAGCCGTATGAGCCGGTATGAGCAGCTTGAACGGAGCGCTGCACAGATACGCCAGGAAAACCGGCGCTTGCGGGAACAGCTGGGATTTTCCGAAACCCTGGGGTATAAGCATATTCCCGCGGAGATCTCCGGCCGGAACCCGGATAACCTTTTCTCCGCCTTTGTGATCAACAAGGGAAAACAAGCAGGGGTTGCGAAAGACATGCCGGTTATTGCCTATCAGAACGGCGTCCAGGGCCTGGTAGGGCAGATCCTGCAGGCAGGGCAGTTTGAAAGTCTGGTGATGCCCCTGTATGCCACCACGTCTTTTGTGGCCTCCCGGTTTCTGGAACTCCGGTACGAAGGTATTGTGGAAGGCCAGGGAAGCCCGGAACTCCCCTTGCTCATGCGGTTTATACAGAAACGGGCCCGGAATGAAATCAGCCCGGGGGATGTGATCATCTCCAGCGGCATGGGCTTAAGCAGCGGCCGAGGCGGCGTGTATCCCCCAGGCATCACCCTGGGCCGGGTGAGCAAGGTCCTCTACCAGGAATACGAAATTTCCATGGAGGTAGAGGTAGAACCGGCCATTGAGTTCTCCCGGCTGGAATATGTGTTTGTCATTGATGCAGAGATCCCGCAGCCGCCGCTGGTACAGGAAACCCGGGAGGACGGGAATGGTTAAGCATGTGTTTTGGGCCACGGTATTTGCCTTGGCAGCGGCCATGCTCCAGTCCACCCTCTTGGCCCGGCTGGCAGTGTACCGGGCGGTCCCGGATCTGGTCTTAGGGATTATCATCTACATGGCTTATATGCACGGTACCATGACCGGACAGCTCACCGGCTTCTTCTCGGGGCTGGTCCTGGATTTGCTGTCCGCAGCTCCCCTGGGGCTAAACGCCTTAATCCGAACCCTGATAGGGGCTGCGGCAGGACTCATGAAGGAACGGTTTTTCCTGGATCCCCTGTTTCTCCCTATGGCTTTATGTGCCGGGGCCACCTTGTTCAAGGCCCTGCTCCTTGCAGGGCTGCACCTGCTCTTTACCCAAGGGGTCCCGGCCTACCCCTTAAAAGAGCCGGCCCTCTGGGTTGAGCTGGTGGGTAACGGCCTTTCCGCGCCCCTCTTATTCGCCTTTCTCAAACTGTTCAAAAACCTGCTGGTGGACCGGGGGCAATCCGTATGACTTCCCGGCTGTTTCCTTCGGGAGAACCCCGGCCTGAAGGCCGGGTGAACCTCATCGCCCTGATCTTTATCGCTGTTTTTGTCATATATACGTTTAAGCTCTTCACCATGCAGGTTGTGCAGGGGGAAGTGTACCGGCTGCGGGCCGAAAGTATTGCCCGGAGGGTTACCGCTATTCCTGCCCAGCGGGGGGAGATCTTTGACCGGAACTTCACCCAGCCTTTGGTGTTTAATACCGATTCCTTTGCGGTGAGTATCACCCCGGCAGAGGTGCCCGAAGGAAGCATCCCGGACCTCATAAGTAAGGTGGCCCATATCCTGGGGGTGGAACGGGATCACATTGATAAGAAAATCCCGGTCCAGTATTACTACTTGTATCAGCCCCTGGAAGTGGCGGTGAATGTACCCTTCAGCACCATTGCGGCTCTAGCCGAACAGGCCGATTCCCTGCCCGGGGTTTCATGGCAATCCAAGCCCATGCGCAGTTATGGGGACATTGGAAGCCTCTCCCACATCCTGGGCTATGTGGGGGATATTACCCGGGATGAACTCACCATGCTGTACAACAAGGGCTATCAGGCGGGGGATAAGATAGGCAAGGCCGGTATAGAGCGGCAGTATGACGAGCTCCTGCGGGGTAAAGAGGGTAAGGAGATCCGTACCGTGGATGTCCGGGGAAGGCTCATGGCCTCTGAGCGGGCAGGCCGGGAGCCGCCGGTAACCGGGAAAAACCTGGTTCTTTCTATAGACAGGCGTATTCAGCTCCTGGCAGAACAGGCCCTGGGTAAGCGCATCGGCTCGGTGGTGGTCCTGAGGCCTACCACCGGTGAAGTCCTGGCTATGGTTTCCTATCCCTGGTACGATCCTCTTATCTTCAACCAGAATGATAACGGGGCCATATACCAAGCCATGATCAATGATCCCCATAAACCGTTCATCAACCGGGCCATCCAGTCCAGCTATCCTCCTGCATCGACCTTTAAGATAGTGATGACCACCGGGATACTGCGGGAAAGGGTCTTCTCCACAGAACAGACCGTGGACTGCCTGGGGGAACTGACCTATGGGGACCGGCTCTGGCGCTGTCATATCCGTAAGCCCGGACACGGACGGCTTAATCTGCAGCAGGCTATGGCCCAATCCTGCGATATTTACTACTGGGTGGTTGGCCGGGATTACCTGGGGGTGGAGCGCATAGTCTCCTATGCCAGGGAATATGGCTACGGAGAGCTCACGGGCATTGACCTGCCCGGGGAGATTGCCGGCTTCATTCCCACCCCCCAGTGGAAGGATCGCCGTTTCCATGAACGCTGGCTTGGGGGGGACACCATGAATATGTCCATAGGCCAAGGCTACACCCTGGTTACGCCTATACAAATGGCCAATATGGTGGCTATGACCGTGAATGAGGGGATCATCTACAAACCCCACCTCTTAAAAGAGGTGCGCAATCCCCTTACCGGCGCCGTGGAAGCAACCGTAAGCCCCCAGGTGCTCCATGAAAGCGATATAGACCGGGATATTTTCAGGGTGGTCCGCAGGGATATGCGGCAGGTCATCAGTGAGGGGACCGCCCGCTTCCCCCTGAATATCAGGGCCGTGGAGATAGCCGGAAAGACCGGGACTGCGGAGATAGGCTACCCGGATCGATGGCACTCCTGGTTTACCGCGTATGCCCCCTATCAGACGGACAATCCTGATGAGCGGGTGGTGGTTTCCGTGATTGTGGAAGCGGCCAATAAGTGGGAATGGTGGGCCACCTATGCGTCGGCCATTATTTTCCAGGGTATCTTTGCGAACCAAACCCATGATGAGGCGGTTGCGGCCCTGGGATTCCGCTATCTCATGCCGGTCCAAACCTACCGGGAATAAGCTCCCGGCGAAACCGCCCGTGGTTACTAGTATTCAGACATGATTGTAATTGTGGGATGACCTGTTTTATAATGGGCGACATAGAAACCAAAGGGGAGGGGATTTATGCCACAGAAGAAATACAAGGTAACACTCACGAAGGA
>JAITEL010000140.1 GCA_031282065.1 Treponema sp. | reverse complement strand
TTACCCCCCCCCCCCCCCCCCCCGTTCTGTTGCGAGGGGGTATGGGTATGTATGTTTGTATCTTTTACGTACTTGTTAAGGTATTTTTATTATACGATGGCATATCTTAAAGGTATCCTGGGGGCCCTGCAAGGGGGATTTATGAAAGCAATGAACAAGACGGAACCGGTATTCTTGAGCCTGGCCTTTGCGGTTTTGGTGAGCGCGTGCACGTCCGTTCCCAAGGCGGCTTCAGTACCGAATCCCCTTATACCGGATTTTGTGAGTAAGCCTCCTGTACAGGAAGACAGTATCTTTGGAATCGGGAGTGCCAAGCTCTCTTCGATTAATCAGGCCTTGCTCCTCGCCGAGGAGCGGGCCCGCCAATCCCTGGCCTTTCAGTTACATGCCAATGTACAAGCCATGATCACTGACTATACTCGATCGGCGAAACGGGAGCATGCTCCTGCCAGCCTGGAATTCGCCGAGGCCATCGGACGGCAAGTAAGCCGCATGACCTTAAAGGGCGCGGTCCCGGTGAGACGGCAAAAAACCCCTGACGGTACCTTCTGGGTGCTTATCTCCTATAGTAAAGCGGATGCCGCCAAGACCCTGGCAGGGATCATTGAGCATGAAGCCTCCCTCTATGCGGAGTTTAAAGCCTTGGATGCCCTGAAAATGATGGATCAGCAATTACTGCATATCAGGACGAAACCTGAAGTGGTGAATCAGTAAGGTTTATGGTCCTCTTAGGGAGATACCAGAGGCTTTCCCAAAACCAAGCGAGTTTGGGAAAGGTCTCACCATATAACAGTTAAGGAGGAGTATTATTCGTATCGTTGTTTACACGCTGGTGTCCTGCGGGCTTACCCTGGCCTTGATTCCCTGGGTTATCAAACTCTGTAAAAAACAAGGGTGGTATGACCAGATTAATAGCCGGAAAATACACTCAGGCTCTATTCCCCGGCTGGGAAGCCTCGGGTTTGTGCCGGTGTTCCTGGGTGCCTCAATACATTACCTCTCCGTTCAAGGAAACCAGCTCCCCAGCTACCTGCCCATCTTTGCCGGAGGCTTCCTGGTGTTTGTCCTGGGTTTGGTGGATGACTTGTACGAACTGCCTCCCCGGTACAAGCTGCTGGGTCAAAGTGTAGCCAGCCTCATTCCCCTGGTATACGGGGTGCATCTCAGCAGCATAGGCCCCTTGGAGGTGGGCATTATGGGGTACGGTATTACCTTCATCTGGCTTATTGGGATGAGTAATGCCTTTAACCTGATTGATGGGGTGGATGCTCTGTGCGGTACCCTGTCCCTGAGTGTGGCTCTTACCATTGGTCTGGTGGTATCGGTTCAAGGGGCTGATACGGGGTTGGAGGGGGCTCTTGGGTTTATCCTGGGGGGTTGTATGATGGGTTTTCTGGTATATAACAAGCCGCCGGCCCGGATATTTATGGGGGATGGGGGGAGTCAGTTTCTGGGATTTATGCTCGGAGCCTTGCCGTTGCTCAAGAGTCCGCCGGCTTTGAGCTTCAACCTGTTTCCTATGGTGGTGGTGTTAAGTTCCATTCCGCTGTTAGACACGGTAGCGGCGATATGGAGGAGGACCCGCGAGGGGCGGTCTTTTTTTACGCCGGATAAGCGGCATTTACATCATAAATTGATGGATCTGGGGTATACGACGAAGAGTGTATTAGCCTTGCTGGTAACGATTCAGGGGGGCTTGAGTGGGGTTTCGGTATTAGCGGTGCTTGGGATAGGCGGCTTGAGGGGTTGCATAGTATTGGGAGTAGGGTTTGGGGTGATGATTTTATTTTTTGCGATTATGCATTATACCAGCCATGCGGTTTTACGGGTAAAAGACCGCTCCCTATAACTAACTCCCGTGGATTTAGCGCGGCGAGGTGCTACTTCAAGTGAGGCTGTTTCAAAACTGAAGTTTTGAAACAGCCTCGGTATACTCACCACTCTGTACAGCTAAGGACTTCCAGAGTATCCTTAGCTGGTTTTTTCCTTCCCCCTAGTCAACATCCTCTTGCCGGACTAACATCCAGGGGTTTAGGTGTTAAGCCGCTTTTCAATGGCATCCAGTTCCGCATAGAGTTCTTTGGGCAGCTTGTCTCCAAACTTGGGATAATGGTTCTGCCGCACATCCGCAATCTCCGCCTTCCAGCCGGCTATATCCACCTGCAGGATTTCCTGCATAGCTGCTTCGCTTACCCCTTCGGGGCGGGTAATCGCGTCCAAGGTGGGAAGGTAGCCAATGGGGGTTTCCTGCGCCTTGCCCTTACCGGAACAACGATCGAATATCCACGCCAAGACCCGGGAATTCTCGCCGTAACCGGGCCATATAAACGAACCCTCATCGTTTTTGCGGAACCAGTTCACAAAGAATATCTTGGGGAGTTTGCTCTCATCATGGCTTTGTCCCAGCTTGATCCAATGCTTGAAGTAGTCCCCCATGTGATAACCGCAGAAGGGCAACATGGCAAAAGGATCCCGGCGCACCTGGCCGACCTGGTCTGAAATAACCGCTGCAGTAACTTCCGAGCCCACAATGGACCCCATGAATACCCCGTGGATCCAGCTCTTGGCTTGGTTCACCAGAGGGATGGTCTTGGGACGGCGTCCGCCAAAGAGGAAGGCGCTGATGGGCACCCCTGCAGGGTCCTCCCATTCTTTCGCGATACAGGGACACTGTTTGGCAGGAGCGGTGAACCGGGCGTTGGGATGGGCGATCTCTTCACCCTTAGGGCTTTTGTCGCTCTTGGGTGCAGGCCGCTTGTTTCCCTTCCAGTCAATGATCTCCTTGCCGGGAGCGCCGTGACCGATGAGTTCCCACCAGACATCCCCGTCTTCGGTGAGGCCGCAGTTGGTGAAAATGGAGTTCTTCTTACAGGACTCCATGGCATTGCGGTTGGATTCATTATTGGTTCCCGGAGCCACCCCAAAGAAACCCGCCTCTGGGTTAATGGCGTAGAGCCTGCCGTCTTTGCCGAATTTCATCCAGGCAATATCATCCCCCACGGTCTCCACCTTCCAACCCGGAAGGGTGGGGATGAGCATGGCCAGGTTTGTTTTACCGCAGGCCGAGGGAAAGGCACCGGTAATGTACTTCACATCCCCTTCAGGATTGGTGATCTTCAGGATGAGCATGTGTTCGGCTAACCAGCCTTCATCCCGGGCCAAGACACTGGCGATCCGCAGGGCAAGGCACTTCTTCCCCAAGAGGGCATTACCGCCGTAGCCTGAACCGTAAGACCAGATTTCCCGCGTTTCCGGGAAGTGAGAAATGTACTTTTTATCCAGAGGCGCACAGGGCCACTGGCCCTTATCTTTTTCCCCAGGTCCCAAGGGCTTACCCACGGAATGAAAACAGGGTACATAGACACCGTCGGTCCCCAGCACCTCCAGCACCTTGCTTCCTACCCGGGTCATGATGTGCATATTCGCTACCACATAGGGAGAATCAGTGATCTCCACACCGATCTTGGCGATTTCAGAACCTACCGGGCCCATGGAAAAGGGGATCACATACATGGTACGGCCCTTCATGCTGCCCTGGTAAAGCTCGGTCATGATCTTTTTGAGTTCTGCCGGATCTATCCAGTTATTGGTAGGGCCTGCGTCTTCCTGGCTCTTTGAGGCGATATAAGTGCGGTTTTCTACCCGTGCCACATCAGAAGGGTCCGAACGGAAAAGCACCGAACCGGGCAGCTTTTCAGGATTTAAGGGTGTGGCAAGCCCCGCATCAATGGTGATTTGGATCATCCGGTCATATTCGGCTTGACTGCCATCACAGACTTCAACCGAATCAGGGGACATGAGGGCAGCCGCATCCTCAACCCATTGTTTTAAACCGGGGTGTTTAAGTTCTTGTACGTTCATAGGAACTCCTTACTAAAAGGTTCATTAAAGAAGCAAAAAATTTTCATATGCTTACGTTATTATAGTACTGAAAGGGGGAGGCTCTTGCAAGCAGGATGGGCACTGGGCAGGGCAAACTCATTTACCTCTTTTTGAGGGAAGGCTAGAATAGTATCTGTCCCAATGGGAGGAGATAGATATGGAAATAGACGCGCGAAGCATCGAAAAACTGGAAAAGAGCTTTGAA
>JAITEL010000060.1 GCA_031282065.1 Treponema sp. | reverse complement strand
CGATACACACCTTTGTGCATATCGCTTCCTCCCCTTCCCTCTATTACCAAATATCACTGAAGAATAACCCTCCCGAGTTAAGCTTCATTAGGTGTTTTGAACTTACTCATTCCTCACCCCCTTCGTCAAGAGGCTATACCCACTTTTTTTAAAAAAAATCACCAGACTGATTGTAAGCTCATTACCTTTATAATAACGATGAAAATGAACATAAATAAACGAATCATAAAGGTCAAATGTTTTTAACGCAATTTAAAAATATTTTAGGTTCCATACTTAAGGCCTGTCCCTAAATACTTTCCCCCTGGTTGCCAATATGAAACCAGGGGAAAGTATAAAATAACCTCACTCATGGAAAATAACCCATGCATTCTGGGAAGCCTCAAGGCCATTACTACCGAAAAAAGGGCGCAAGACGGCCAGTACATTCAGCGTGTAAGGTGAGCCGGTGGATAGGGGAAGCCGCTCAGTGGTGGATGTTTTGGCAAAATACAAGTTTGGTTTGAGAAATTAGAGAGTCCATATCTTGGCTTGCGTATGCTTACGTGCGCCTTCATCGCCTCCGCAAATCACTTGTTATTTAGGGATAAGCCCTTAGTCAATCGGATTTTACTGTTTCGTATATATTGCCAGATAATCCAGAAAAGAAACTATCGAAGTCACCATTGCCATACCAAAAACAACCTGCGCGCTCATCCGCAACAGCAGCGAAATCCCGGCTTCGAAGCCTAGGCGCTCCACACTCGCCGCAAGGAGCGCCACCACACCTGCAAGCATATAAGTAACCGCTTTTATCTTACCGCCCTTACGGGCACCCATAACTACCCCTTTCTTCAGCATAAGATTCCGTAGAAACTGGATACCTATCTCCCGGTACAAAATTACCAGAAAAAACAGGGGCGGCAAAATACCATCCAAGACAAAACAAAGAAAATAGGTGATCCTCACCAGTACATCCGCAAAGGGATCAAACAATTTGCCAAAATCGCTCACCTCCTTTCGGGAACGGGCGATCTTACCGTCAACTAAATCGGTGATCTCCGAAAGAATGAACAATCCCCAGAGGACCGGCACAACCCACTTGAAATCATCGGGATCCCCGGGAAGCACCCCTGATAGCTTCTTATGAGGAAGCAAATACAGTACAAAAAAAGACGGGGCCAAAATCAGACGAAGAGAAGTTACCTTGTCAGCTAGAGTCATATAACCAGTATGAAGGCTGCCAATACCCATGTCAACAGCACGCATTGCCTCAAAATACCTATCTTACCCTCATACGCTCTTCCAGGGGAGGGGCCGGAAGGGATCGCCTTGCTGCGGCGTATGGGTTCCTCGATCAGCAAACCTTCATGGGTGTCCGGGGGAATACGGGGGCTACCGCCGCTTCCACACCCCTTCCCAGCGCCACGCCCTCGCTGGAGACCCCTGCTTCCCCATCACCCTGGAAGAAAGAGGTTTCCTAAAGCCCTCTGCACAGAGGAAGTGGCTTGGCGCTTAAGGTGGCAAAGTAGTCCTCCAGGGTTTCCTTCCGCCGTATCAGGCTCAGGGCCCCATCGGAACCCAAGAGCAGTTCCCCGCAGCGGAGCTTCCCGTTGTAGTTAAAACCCATAGCCCTACCGTGAGCCCCGGCATCATGGATGACCACGAAGTCGCCGGTGGATTCCCCTGCCTCTATCTTGGGGAGCTTTCGCTGAACCGCGAATTTATCGTTGTTTTCGCAGAGGCTTCCCACCACGTCGTAGGTCTCGGTGCAGGGAGCCTCCTCTTTACCGGGTATGGTGATGTGGTGATAGGCCCCGTACAAGGCAGGCCGCATGAGATCCGCCATACACGCATCCAGACCTATATATTCCCGGTATATGTGCTTGCGGTGTATGGCCCGGGCCACCAGCCACCCGTAGGGGCCGGTTACCGCCCGGGCCCATTCGGTGTGTATCCCCAAAGGATCCAGTCCGGCAGGGACTATGAGGGCATCGTAGGCTTTTCTGATCCCTGCTGCCAGGTATGTATAGTTTACGGGCTGCTGTTCCGGGGTATAGGGAATCCCCAGTCCGCCGCCCAGGTTCACGAATTCCAGGCGAATATCGGCTTTTACCCACAATTCCACGGCCAGTTCAAAGAGGATCCGGGCGGTCTCAATATGATACTCAGGGTTAAGCTCGTTGGATGCTACCATGGTGTGCAGGGCAAAGCGCCGGGCTCCCTTGTCCCGAAGCAGGGGGAAGGCCCGGAGGATCTGTTCCCGGGTAAAGCCGTACTTGGCCTCTTCGGGCTTCCCGATGATGGCGTTGCCCCCCTTGAGGGGACCGGGGTTGTAGCGGCAGGAGATGAGATCCGGGATACGGGCGGTTTGTTCAAGAAAGGCAATATGGGTGAAATCATCCAGGTTGATGACCGCACCCATGGCTAAAGCGGTCTTGTATTCCTTGGCCGGGGTCTCATTGGAGGTGAACATCACATCCTCCCCATGTATCCCTGCCTGCTGTGCCAGAAGCAATTCCGGCAGGCTCGAACAGTCCGCACCAAAGCCCTCTTGTGCAAGGATCTGCAAGATGAACGGGTTGGGCAGGGCCTTAACCGCATAGTGCTCTTTGAAGCGGGGAAAAATCGAAAAGGCATTGAGGATAGCGCGGGCGTTTTGCCGTATCCCGGCTTCATCATACAGGTAGAAAGGGGTGGGATGCTGCTGCACCAGGCTCTGGAGCCGGGCCTTCGTTAAAGGAAAGGACTTATGCGCGCAAGCCATTATCCCAGATACCCTTGTGATTTGAGCAGTTCTGCATTCAAGACGCCCCCCCCTGCGGCGCCTCGGATGGTGTTGTGGGAGAGGCCCACAAAGCGCAGGTCAAAGAGCGGACAGGGCCGGATCCTGCCGAGGGTAATGGCCATAGCCTTGTCTGCATCCCGGTCTTTGCGGGGCTGAGGACGGTTCGCTTCTTCCCGCAGGATGATGGGCTGTTTCGGCGCCATAGGGAGATCCCATTCCTGGGGCAGGCTGGAAAAGCCGGTCCAGATAGCCTTCACTTCCTCGATAGAAGGCTTCTTCGTTCCGAATTCCAGGCTTACACAGGCGGTATGCCCGTTCACCACGGGCACCCGGTTGCAGTGGGCGCTGATCAGCGGGCCGGCGGCAGGTTCGATCCGACCGTTACGAATCTGCCCCAGGATCTTCAGGGGCTCACCCTCAGACTTCTCCTCTTCACCGCCTATATAGGGAACCACATTGTCGATGATGTCCAGGCTGGGTACTCCCGGATACCCTGAGCCGGAGACCGACTGCAAGGTGGTAACAAAGAGGCGCCGGACCTCGTAGCCTGCCTTGAGCAAGGCGTAGACCGGGATCAGGTAACTTTGAATGGAACAGTTCGGCTTTACCGCGATGAACCCCCCCTTCCAGCCCCGGGCCTGCTGCTGGACAGGGATGATATCCGTATGCTGGGGATTCACTTCCGGGATGAGCATAGGCACATCCGCTGTCCAGCGGTTAGCCGAGGCATTGGACAGCACCGGGATCCCCTGGGCTGCGTAGGCCTGCTCAAGGCTCAGGACGGCCTCCTTCTCCATTTCCAGGGCGGAAAATACAAAGCCAAGCCGCCCCTGCCGTGAAGCCCGTACCGCAGCAGCCAGGTCATTGGCATCCTCCAGGATAAGGCCCCCTACTGAAGGCCCCCAGGCCCCGGCAAGCTGCCAGCGGCCGGTCATGGCCTCATGGTATGGTTTACCCGCGCTTCGGGGAGAGGCCGCCACATAGCGCACCTCAAACCAGGGGTGTTGGGCCAAGAGGGCTATGTACTGCTGCCCCACCATGCCCGTGGCTCCCAGGACTCCCACCGAAATCTTCTGCATAATTCTCTCCTTCCTCATGCTTCTGTCATTACACGCCTCCGTGCGGGAGAACCCGGGAGGCATATTTCAGTATACCCTCCCCTCCGGGGGTAAAGACTAGCCCTGGAGGGGGAGTTTTTTTCCTGAAAAGAGGGCTCCTTCCCGTGATCTTCCGCAATAAGTATGCTAGTGTAGATACCGTGAAGCTGAAGAGCAGATAGGCTGCGCTGTTTTGTCGCTCCCCCGGCCTTGGGGGCTCTGCGGCGGCGCAACAGGGAAGGGTACTTTGCCTGCCGGGAATGCCCGCTATTCCAAGGGGTATCCTCGGTATTGACTGCAAGCAGCATGCTGTACCCGGGGACAGGCCTTATTCCCGGTGGCAGGAGACGCTTACCCTATAGGATAAGACCGCTAACCGGCAGCTTAAGAACGCTACTCTGCCGGTTAAGGCCGCTAACCCGTAGGTTAAGAACGCTAACCCGTAGGTTAAGAACGCTACTCTGCCGGTTAAGGCCACTAACCCGTAGGTTAAGCGCACTACCCTGCGGGTTAAGGCCGTGAGCCTGCTGCTTAGGGCATTCCAATACCTTACAAGGAGTGTACTATGAAGAGTCTGAGAACACAGTTTTTTTTGGTTTTTGTGGGATTAACGATTGCAGCGGCCTTTGGAGTAGGACTGCTTATGTATATTCAATACAATAGGTACATCAAGGACACCTACGAAGACACCCTGAAGCGGGTGGCGGCCATGATCGAGGCTCAATACCCAATCTTGGCGGATCCTGCCTATCTTGAGCGGGAAGCCCGAGCCTCGTCTGATTCGTTCTGGGCAATAAACGTCGCCTTTGACCAGATACGGGTGGCTTTCAATATGATCTATATTTATTATCTGAAACCGGTTGAGGGTAAATGGCAGTTTCTCTTGGATGCCGATGCTACCCCGGAAAACCCTGACACCTTGCTCAATCCCCTCTATACGAATGAAGACCTGGGCCCGGATTTCGAAATAGCCCACCGAAGTAAAACCATACATATAAGCAAAACCCCGGTGGATACCGAGTGGGGAACCCTGGTATCCCTGGCCTACCCCATTATCAAAGACGGACAGTGCATCGGCATTCTGGGGCTGGATTATGAAGTCTCCTTCGTCAAAGCCCTCGAACAGCGTGCCCTCAGGGCCTTCCTGTTGGGCATGATAGCGGCCAGTATCGCTGCGGGCCTTATCGTCTTTGGGATCTCCTCCTCCCTGATTAAGCCCATTAAAGAGGTGGAACAGATCGCCGGCGCCTTGGTACAGCTCAACTTTGACGTGACCTTGTCCCGTATACGAAAGGACGAGCTGGGCCTTCTCCAGCGTTCCCTCCTGCACATCCGGGACAAACTCCGGGAGACCCTAGCCGGCCTCCATCAGTCCCACCGCATGCAAATGGCTGCTGCCGACAAGAACCTCAAGGCCATAGTCCACCAATCCTCCGAGTCCCTCTCGGTGATTAATGGTTCCATGCAGCTCGTCCAGACCCAAGCGGACTCGCAGCTCCAATCGGTGAAGCAGAGCGCCGGTTCTCTGGCGGATATTGTTACCCATATCCAGTCTCTGGATCAGGCGGTCAAGATTCAGAAGGAACACCTTAACCAATCCTCTGCGGCCATAGCAGAGATGGTCGCCAACATAAGGTCCATCCGTTCCATTGCTACCCAGGCCGGGGAGACGACTCAGGCCCTAAGCAGCTCCACTGAGGCCGGGCACAGGCTCTTGTCCCGGCTGAGCGAGGAACTCACGGGGATGGAGCGCCGATCCGCATCGCTCCAGAGCGCCAATCAGAGCATTGCCAACATAGCGGCGCAAACCAACATTTTGGCTATGAATGCCGCCATAGAGGCGGCCCATGCCGGGGAAGCGGGCAAGGGCTTTGCGGTGGTGGCCGGGGAGATTCGCAAGCTGGCGGAATTAGCCGCTCAGGAGTCCAAGGGGATTTACACGGAGATTAACGCCATGGTGCAGTCCGTGGGCCGGATAAGCGGGGTTTCCGGGGAGACCCTGGCGGCTATGGAGGCGATCTTTACGGAGATACACACCATGAATACCTCCTTCAGCCTCATCCATAAGGCAGTGGAGGAACAGGCGGCAGAGGGCAGTCAGATTCTCCAGGGCTTACAGGCCATACAGGAGATGACCGATCAGGTGAAGGCGGGAAGCGGCGCCATAGATGCGGGGAGTGAGGCCATTCACAAGGAGGTAGCCGCGCTGACCGGCATATCCCACGACGTAACGGAACGGGTGCGGGAGGTGCGGC
The DNA here is from genome assembly GCA_031282065.1 of Treponema sp. GTDB lineage: Bacteria > Spirochaetota > Spirochaetia > Treponematales > Breznakiellaceae > JAIRLU01. Next base: position 30,380 of record JAITEL010000060.1, on the reverse strand, counting down.
TTGCCAGCTTGCACATAGGGGAACTGCTGGATAAGGCAAAGGGACTGGTGGGAGAAGGTCCCGCCTAGGCCCCCGGAATATATGGGGGGCCGAAGGTCCCCCCACACGCCCCCCGGTAGTGCGTCCTGCTCATCGCTCATCCAGAAGCAAGGGGCTCTTCGCTTCCTCATCACCACTGCCCGTCATTGGCTTTAAACCCCCTGGGGGGCTGGAGGGCGGGAAAGTAAGACCACCATGCTTCGGGGCTTGGTGAGGTAGAAGTCAGGATGGGCCAGGGCCGCCTCCTTGCCGAGGGGGTAAATATCCTCTGGAGAGGGAAGGCCCGTATCAATGATCCTGACCCAGGGCTTGCCTTCCAGGGGAGGGCATACCTTAAAGGGAACCTGCCTTTCCCCGGCGTTGAACATGATGAAGAAATCATGGTCATCCCGGTCCGCCAGGATATCCGCCTTGCTGCCGTCCATGCGCAGGGCCAGACACGAGCCTAGGGCTTCCCAATCAGGGGCCTTCCCGGTTTCATCGAACCAGCTTATATCGGGAATCGCATTGTAGTTGCCGTCCTTGCCCGTGTAAAACTCCGGGCGCATGAACCCCGGGTGGCGAAGCCGGAAGGCGATCATCTCCTTGACAAAGCGGAAAAGGCCCCGGTTCTGCTCAAGCAAAGACCAGTCATACCAGGAGATCTCGTTATCCTGGCAATAGGCGTTGTTGTTTCCCCCTTGGGTCCGTCCCAGCTCATCCCCTCCCAGAAGCATGGGGGTTCCTAAAGAAACCATCAAGGTCGCAATGTAGTTCTTCATGATCCGCTCCCGCACCGACTCTATCGCGCTGTTCGATGAGGGGCCTTCAAAGCCATAGTTCGCGCTGTAATTCGTATCATTCCCGTCCCGGTTATACTCGCCGTTTTCCTCGTTGTGTTTGTGCGCGTAGGAGACCAGGTCCTTGAGGGTGAACCCGTCGTGGCTGGTGATGAAGTTGATCGAGTGAAAGGGCTTTCTCCCGTCTCGCAGGTACAGATCCGAACTCCCGGCAAGCCGCGTGGCCAAGTGCCGGGTCTGGTGGGCATCCCCTCGCCAGTATTTGCGTACATCATCCCGGTAGCGGTCGTTCCATTCTGCCCAGCGGCCTCCGGGGAACCAGCCCACCTGGTAGGCCCCGCCCGCGTCCCAGGCTTCCGCAATGATCTTGGTATGCCGCAGAACCGGATCTTCGGCGATCCGTTCCAAGGTGGGGGGATTTTCCATGAGATGCCCCTGCTGATCCCGCCCCAAGATAGAGCCCAGGTCAAAGCGGAAGCCGTCTACGTGCATCTCTATGACCCAGTAGCGAAGACAGTCCAGGATGAAGGAGCGAACCACCGGGTTGTTGCAGTTGAGTGTATTGCCGCAGCCGGAATAGTTCTTATAGCAGCGCTTGTTTTCATCCAAGATATAATAGATGCTGTTATCCAGGCCCCGGAAGGAGAAGGTGGGGCCCTGCTCATTCCCTTCGGCCGTATGGTTAAACACGATGTCCAGGATCACCTCAAGCCCTGCCTTATGCAGTTCCCGGACCATCTCCTTGAATTCCCTCACCTGTCCTCCGGGGCTGGTATCCGAAGCATAAGAACCCTTGGGGGCAAAGAAGGCCACCGTGGAGTAGCCCCAATAGTTCAGCAAGGGCTCCCCGGTCCGGGGGTTTATACGGGTTTGTTCTCGTTCATTGAATTCCTGAATGGGCAGGAATTCCAGGCTGGTGATACCCAGCTCCTTAAAGAAAGGTATCTTCTCTATCACCCCCCGGTAGGTGCCCGGATGGGCCACCGCGGAGTTAGGATGCTTGGTAAGACCCCGGACATGGGTTTCGTAGAGCACACTGAAACGCAGGGGATAGTTAAGGGGCCTGTCTCCCTGCCAGTCAAAGGCATCGTCTACCACGATGCAGCGCGGCTGGGTATGGAGGTCATCGTAGGGGGAGAAGGAGATATCCCCCAGGGGATCCTCCGGGTTGTAGCCCATACATGAGCGCAGGTCCCAGCCGCGTAAGTCCGTGAGGGCCTTGGCATAGGGATCGAGCAGGGATTTGTGGCAATTAAAGCGAAAGCCCTTTTCCGGGATATAAGGGCCGTCTACCAAATAGAGGTAGAGGGCCCCGGCCCTCAGCCCCTGGATGTGGCAATGCCACATATCCCCGGTTCGGTTTATCTTTGTATCCAGCTTCCATTGCTTGTAGGGGCTATCCGGTGCAGGAGAGGCAAAAAGCACCAGGGTAACCGAGTAGGCATTACGGGAAAACACGGAAAAGTTCACCCCCCGGCTGGTTAGCGAGGCCCCTACGGGCAGGGCTTTCCCTGGTTCCAGGACACAATCTTCAAATGGCATACTAAAACCTCCTCTTGCTATACGAAATATCTATACCTGCGTGCTTCATTATTTCATTTGCCCTATATCTGGATTTTATTTTATCAGATAGTACAAAGGTTCTGTTGGTATGAGGATTATACCAGACATCGTGCCGGCCATTGCCAGAACGATTGAAATAAAGTCGGAAATTATCACTTGAGTCTCCTCTACATGTGTATGGTAAGGGTAAATACACCGGCATTTAACCTCCTTACCCGCTATCTATAATCTATAGGCAAAGCGTAAACAGTCATTTAGGATTCCTCCGGTCTGTCGTCGAAACCTAAGAAACTATTGAAACGCCCCGGTGTTCGGTGTACCAAAATATCCCGGCTTATGGCTTCAGGCGGGGAAAACCCGCGCTTCGGGCTGCCGGCCTTCCCGGCTTACGCCGGTGGCCTTCAAGGGCAGCACAGCTTCATCTTTTCACGACGTTCCAATCACAGTTACGGACTAGCGGGGGACTTGCACCCCCTTCCTCGAATACACGCTGAAACTACCATAACCCCTTGTTTAGCCTATAGTCAAGCGTAAGTACAAACAGACCGCGGGTATCTACTTCCACCTCACCGGTAACTACTTTTACCCCATCGGTAACTACTTTTGTCCCATCGGTAGCTACTTCCAGCCTGTCGGTAGCTGCTTTTAAGCCCTTGGCAGATGGCTTAGGCTCAAGACGGGCATGGATTCTCCGGGGATTGCTTGCATCATACTGGGCAGATCCCTAGCCGGCCACCGGGATAGGGCCGGGCCCTTAGCGGAGCATGTACCCCCGGTTCCCTCTTCCCCAAGATCCTGGGCCTATGCTACCCTGAGGGCATGCATAAACGCACAATCCGGGCGGATCTGCTCTTGCTGGTAACCGCTTGTATCTGGGGTTTTGCCTTTGTAGCTCAGCGTACGGGTATGGAATACCTGGGCCCCTTTACCTTTAACGGGATACGGTTCATTCTGGGGAGCTTTTCCCTGCTCCCCCTTATTATCCTCAGAAAGCTCCTTCCTCAATCCGATACATCCTCATCCCTGCAAAGCCAAAGCGCGGGGAAAGGGCTGTGGATAGGGGCTTCGGTGCTGGCCGGAAGCTGTCTCTGTATGGGCGCCTCCCTGCAGCAGGTAGGGATACTCTCCACTACCGCAGGACACTCCGGGTTCATCACCGGGCTGTATGTGGTGCTGGTCCCCCTCTTCGGCATTGCCCTGAAAAGAAAAACCGGACCGGCTACCTGGATCGGTGCGGTCTGTACGCTCACGGGGCTTTTTTTCCTCAGCACCGGGGGGAACATGCAGTCCGTCAATATGGGAGACCTGATTACCGCGGTAGGGGCCATCTTTTGGGCCTTTCATGTCCTGGTGATTGACCGCTTGGTAGAACGGGTGGATCCCCTCATCCTCTCGGCAGGCCAATTTGCCTGGTGCGGTCTCTGTTCCCTGGCCCTGGCCCTGGGGACACGGGAATCCCTCTCTCTTGATGCGGTGGTGCAGGGGCTGGTTCCCCTGCTCTATGGCGGCTTAGCGTCTGTGGGTATTGCCTATACCCTCCAGGTTGTAGCCCAGCAGGATGCCCCTCCTGCCCACGCCACGATCATCCTCTGTCTGGAAGGGGTCTTTGCCGCCCTGGGGGGCTGTCTCATCCTGGCCGAACCCCTGGGTTCATGGACCCTTTTAGGTTTCATCTGCATGTTCTGCGGCATGGTCGCGGCTCAGTGGGAGCGTATCACCGGTCTTGCAAAGGCTTCCTAGATGGACAAGGACCAGGTACGGCTTTTTACCAATGACCGGGAAGGGATCTTTCTCACCCGGCCCAACCGCTTTCTCATCATTACCCGGGACGGCGATGAGGAACTGCCCTGTCATTGCCCCAATCCAGGACGGCTTATAGAATTCCTCTTTCCCGGGCTGAGGCTGATCCTGGAAAAACGAGGGCAAGCCCCTTCAGCAAAAACCTCTTCCCGGCCCAAGACCAGCTGGACCATAGGGGGACTCTATTACCGCAACGGGGTGGTTCCCCTTTTTGCATCCCGGGCCAACCGGGCGGCAGAGGCCCTGATCCTGCACCAGATTATCCCCGGCCTGAAGGAACTGCACCCTGAGTATAAGGCAGGTTCCTCCCGCTTTGATTTCCTGGGACTGGATGCAGAAAACCGTCCCCATTTGGTTGAGGTGAAAGCCTGTTCTCTGGTGGAAAACCAGGTGGCTATGTTTCCCGATGCGCCCAGTACCCGTGCGCTGAAGCATCTGGAAGAACTGGCAGCCCTGAGCACGCAGGGGTATTGGGGGCATGTAGTCTTTGTCATTATGCATGGCGATCCCCGGGTGTTCATCCCAAACCTGCACACGGATCCCCTCTTTGCCGCAGGGCTCAGCCGGTATGGAGTGGCCGCAGGGCCCCCAGGCCAGAATACCCCGGGGATACTCCAGCCTAAGACCGGTACCGTACAGATCCATGCCAGCCTGCTTCGGTGTACGCCTCAAGGGGAGGCGGTCCTGGCCGCTCCCTATGTGCCGGTGGATCTCAGTCACGGGGCCTTAGCCGAAAGCAACCGGGGGAATTACCTGATACTCCTGGAAGTAGTCCAGGAAAAGAGCGTTTCTGTGGGGTCCCTGGGTACCCGTACCTTTGCCCCCGGCTGGTATGTGTACGCCGGGTCTGCACAAAAAAACCTATCCCACCGGATCAAGCGGCACCTGCGAAAAGTGCGAAAACACCCGCACTGGCATATAGATTATCTCACCCCCCATAGCAGGACCATCAAAGCCCTGCCCATAATGGCCTACCAAAACCGGGAATGTGAACTCGCCGGAAGCCTTACTGCCTTAGGGGCTCGGCCTATCCCCGGGTTTGGCTGTTCCGACTGCTCCTGTAAAAGCCATCTCTTTTATATGGCCCGCCCGCCTATGGGAAACCGGGCCTTTGTGGAGATGCTGCTGCGGTATAGAGCGAGGCTTACCTAAAAGCCCTTAGCGGGATCGTTCAACCCCCCGGCGTTTACAATAGGGCCGGATCACGCAGCGGGAACAGAAGGGGCTTACCGGCCGGCACAGGCGCTGACCATAAAGCACCAGCAGGGCATTGATACCCTTCCAATACTGCTGAGGAAGGACCGCCCTCAGGGCGGTTTCGGTCTGTTCAGGAGTGCTTGAGGTAACCCAGCCCAGGCGGTTGCTGATCCGGTGTACATGGATATCCACACAGATCCCGTCCAGATCAAAGGCTTCGGTCAAGACCAGATTCGCGGTCTTCCTCCCCACCCCTGGAAGGGCCAGGAGTTCCTCCATGGTTGCCGGTACCTGCTGTTGGTACTGTTCGATAAGTATACCGGCGATCTTCTTAAGGCTGGCTGCCTTAGTCCGGTAGAACCCTGCAGGATACACCAGGCGGGCCACTTCTTCCACCGGAAGGGCCTCCAAAAGTACCGGATTCGGGGCCTTTTGCAAGAGAGCCTGGGACACGGTCAAGGTTACGGCATCTTTGGTACGAAGGCTGATGATGGTAGAAACCAGGATGGCCCAGGGATCCCGCTTGTATTGTTCTGCCACGGTGCTGACCGCCGGTTCTTCTGAGCCGGGGCCTGCTGCACCCTGCCCCCGGGCGGGCTCTTCCCGAAGGGCCTTCCGCCATGCTTCCAAGGCTGCGACCACCTGATCCCAGGACGGGCTGGTAGGGTTTGTTTTCATAGTCTTGTTGTACCCTAAAAGCCCGGAAAAATCACCGGTGTACCCCCGGACTGCTTTGATACGCCCCCGGGAAGCCTGAGCCTTTCCCTCCTCAGCCGGGGGCTATCCCTGTACACGGTCTTTCTCTCGGTTGACAATTTTTGCTTTTCTCAGCATGGTTACACTATGTTACGTAGTTCCCCCAGCATCTTTAAAGTTCCTGAAGAATACCGGCAGATCGCACGGGCGCTCTTCCCATGCGAAGGATTTCCCCCAGAAGGCGGGCCAAGCATCCAGGCTGCCAAGGCTTTTGCCGGTATTTTGGGGATAGCCTCGGATTATACCCTCCTTTTGGAAGGTTCCAGCGCCAACACCCCCCCTGTTCACGAGCATTATACCATGCCTCATTTCCTCAACCATTTTCAGAATAACCTGGATCTGCTGATTCAAAAGACCTGGGTTGCAAAGGACGATGAAGGCTATAAAGAACGGCTGCAAGACCGCGTCCTGCCCTTTATCGCTGCCATAGAACAAGAACAGTACGCGGAAGCCCTCACGGATTTTAGCCGCATCCTGGAGGAACTGGCCTACCTGTTCTTCGGCGCCCAAAGCCATAAAGAAGACTTTACCGAGTATACCTTTCGCATTGATACCCAGATGGGGCTCTTTTGGTGGTATGGAGAGCAGATTGGCCAGTTGCAAAAGCTCACCCAAGACCGTCCCGTGGATAGAGAGTGCCTGAAAGCCATACTCCTCATCGGCCTATGTTACCTAACTAATTTTTAATCCCTTTCCCTACAAAGGCATAAGGAGGACCCTATGGGTGAAACCCAAGACCCTATTGTTTCCCGTGCTCCTGCCGCTGCTCACGAGGCGGCAAACTCCCGTCGCGGCATGGGTGCAAACTTCATCGCCGACTTTATTACCGAAGATCTGCGTACCGGCCGCTATACCTATGTGCATACCCGCTTCCCTCCAGAACCTAACGGCTGGCTTCACATTGGCCACTGCAAGGCCCTGATGGTGGATTTTGCTATGGCCGAGCAATTCGCGGGCCGGTGTAACCTGCGCTTTGACGATACCAACCCGGAAAAAGAGGATAGCTCCTATGTGGAAGCCATTAAGCGGGATATCCGCTGGCTGGGCTTTGACTGGAAAGACCGGGAGTACTACGCTTCGGATTACTATGAGTACCTCTATGAGCTTGCGGTGAAGATCATCAAGAAGGGTAAGGCCTATGTGGATGACCTTTCAGAAGAGGCCATAAGCGAATACCGGGGAACCGCGGTGGAAGACAAAAGCGCCATCACCTACACCCCGCCGGGCAGGAACAGTCCCTACCGGGACCGGACCGTGGAGGAGAACCTGGACCTGTTCGCCCGTATGCGGCGGGGGGAATTCCCGGACGGCGCCAAGACCCTCAGGGCTAAGATCGATATGGCAAGCCCCAATCTGCTCCTTCGGGACCCGGTGATGTACCGGATCCGGCGGGACACCCATTACCGGACCGGAACCGCCTGGTGCATCTACCCCATGTACGATTTCCAGCATCCCCTCTCAGATGCCAAAGAGGGGATCACCCATTCCCTGTGTTCTCTGGAATACGAGATCCATAGACCCCTCTATGAATGGTTCATCCAGGAAGCAGAGGCCTTTCCCTCACGGCAGATCGAATTTGCCCGGCTTAACCTGACGTATACGGTTCTTTCCAAACGCTATCTCCTGAAGCTGGTCCAGGAAAAGTACGTGGCAGGCTGGGATGATCCCCGGATGCCCACCATCGCGGGCTTGCGGCGGCGGGGCTACACCCCAGAGGCGCTGCGCAGTTTCATTACCCAGATCGGCATCGCGAAAAACGACAGCATGGTAGACATCGCGTTTTTGGAGTACTGCCTGCGGGAAGACCTGAACAAGCGGTCCCCCCGGGTCATGGCGGTCCTTAAGCCCTTGAAGCTCATCATCGAGAATTGGGAAAGCCCTAGGGAAGAGGAACTGGAAGCCATGAACAACCCTGAAGACCCTGCTGCCGGTAGCCGTAGGCTTCATTTTTCCCGGGAACTGTGGATCGAAGCAGAAGACTTTGCGGAAGTCCCTCCGCCTAAATACTTCAGGCTCTATCCGGGTAATCAGGTGCGGTTGCGCTACGGCTACATCATTACCTGCACAGGCTTTGATAAGGATCCGCGTACCGGGAAGATCACCCAGGTCCGGGCCCGCTATGACCCGGAGACCCGTGGGGGGAATGCTCAGAACAACCGGAAAGTGAAGAGCACCATTCATTGGGTAGCCTGTAGCCATGCCATTCCTCTGGAGGTGCGCCTCTATGACTACCTCTTTAAGGTGGAGCGGCCTATGGAAGTTCCCCCGGGGGCTTCCTTTATAGATATGCTCAATCCCCAGTCCCTGGAAGTGATTCCCTTAGCCTACGGCGAACCCTGTCTTGGGGAGGCCTGTGCAGGGGACCGCTTCCAGTTTGAGCGGCTCGGCTACTTTGTCCGGGACCCCGATACCCAGGAAGAAGGGGGAGCGCACAAGCCCGTATTTAACCGGACCGTGGGACTTAGGGATACCTGGAACAAGATCAAGGAAAAGGCGGCACCCTAAGGGATCTTCCTGTCCAGAGTGTCTGCGGAGGAGCGTATGATACGGAGAAAACGGGTTTTTGAAATCCTTGAACGGGGCATGCCGGGGGATACCCTCAGCATTGTAGTGGACTATGGGATCATCCTCATCATCGTGCTTAACATCGTGGCGGTGATTATCAGTTCTTTTAATGATCTGCCGGTTCTGCTTACGCGGGGGTTAAGCATCTTTGAATACCTGTCCATTGGGATATTTACCCTGGAATACGGTTTACGCTTATGGACCGCTCCCTATAAATACCCGTCTCGGCGTTTTCCCTACCTGCGGTATATCCTGTCGTTTATGGCGCTTATCGATTTGTGTGCGATCTTGCCCTTTTACTTGCCCTTTATTGTGGGGGTGGATCTGAGGGTGCTTCGGATCCTGCGCTTGTTCCGCCTCCTTCGGATCCTCAAGCTCAACCGGTACAATAACGCGGTGGAACTCATCGCCCAGGTGTTCAAAGGGGAAAAAGAGAAGATCCTTACCACGGTCTTTATGACCGGCGTCATGCTCTTACTCGCTGCATCGGTGATGTACTATGTGGAGAATGCCGCTCAGCCGGACAAATTTCCCAATATCATTGCCACCCTCTGGTGGGCCGTGGCAACGCTCACCACGGTTGGGTACGGTGATGTCTATCCCATTACCCACATCGGCAAGGTCCTGAGCGGCTTGATCGCTATTTTAGGTATAGGCCTCGTGGCCCTCCCTGCGGGTATCATCAGCTCAGGGTTTATCAAGGCCATAAGCAAGGAAGAACAGGCCCGACAGGAGGCGGTTCCCAAAACAAGCAGCCCTGGGGCTAAACAGGTCTGTCCCCACTGCGGCAAAGAAATCGAATAAGGAGCAGACTTTGTTTTTTACGATTAAGCAGGTAGCAGAGAAGACCGCCTTAGGCGCCGTATGTCTTACGGTATTATAAAAACAAGGGCTTGTTACCCAGTATGTACGGGAGCCGGTATTCAGAGCAGGATCTGCACCTTACCGCAGCGTTGTGCCCTGTTACAGGAACACAAGAAAGCGGTGGAAAACCAAATCGAAGAGATGCCGCGGTACCTCCAGAAGCTTACCCATAAGATCGCATACTGTACCGAACAGTATCAAAAGGTAGCCTTGACCGGTCCGCCCACCGTATAGGGTCCGGCTTCTTCATTCCACCTTCCCGGTTTGCCGCCACCGTTCAATGCGATCAAAGGCGGTATTCAAGCGGGCGGACTTCTCAGTGGCTTTTTTCATATTTCCCGGATGCCCTGCATGGCGGTCAGGATGGTGGATTTTGAGGAGCTTTTTATAGGCGGCCTTACACACTTCCGGGGAGGCCCCCAGGGGCACTTCCAGTTCCGCAAAATCCTGCTTCAGGGATTCAGGAACCCCTTGGGCAGTTTCAGGCCCGGTAAACGACGATGCCCTCCTAAAAGTACCGGTATCAAAGGAGAAACCCTCCTTTCTGCCTGGCTTCCACTGAAGATAGTCATCCAGTTCTTCAAAGGCCGCTCGCATATCCGGATCCTCACCTAAGTGCCCTCTGCTTTGGAAGGATTTTCCCCAAGGATCTTCAGGTTCATCATTAAGATAGCTTCGTATCACATTTCCAAGACGGTCAATAATTCCCATACCCTCAAGTCTACTCGGTTCATCAAGAAAAAAAAAGCAGGATTGACCGCATTGTATAAGCCCTACAAAAACTATATGTTATAACCCTAAGGAGTAGCTATGATTAAGATTGCAACTATTGCTGGTTCAGATGCTTCAGGCGGGGCTGGTCTTGAGGCGGATTTAAAAACATTTGAAGAATACGGCCTCTATGGTATGGCAGGGGTAACGCTTATTGCCACCATGGATCCGGAAAACCATTGGGCCCATCAGGTGTTTCCCGTAGATGAAAAGGCGCTTAAGGCACAGTTGGACACTATCTTTAAGGGCGTAGGAGTGGTGGCGGCAAAATCCGGCATGTTGGGAACACCCTATGCGGTAGCCTTGACCCGTGACTATATACGTGCCCATCACATCAAGAACTATGTGCTTGATCCGGTGATGGTGTGTAAAGGAAACGACGAAGCCCTGAATCCTGAACTCAATACCGCCATTGAGGAAGAACTGCTTCCCCTGGCCCTGGTAACGACGCCCAATTTGTTTGAGGCAGGACAGCTTTCTGGAGTAAGCCCTATTGCAACAATTGAGCAAATGAAAGAAGCTGCCCGTATCATCTTTGATAAAGGGGCAGCTCATGTATTTATAAAAGGCGGTTCAAAACTACCTAAGCAAACAAAGGCGATTGACCTGTTATATGACGGGAACAGCTTCGCGTTGCTGGAGGCCCCCTTGATACACACCAGTTGGACCCACGGGGCAGGGTGTACCTCATCCGCGGCAATAGCCGCGGGTTTAGCGCGGGGACTTTCCGTGTATGACGCGGTTGCCCTGGCAAAAAGATTCATCACCCAAAGTCTTTACGGCAATTTTGCCCTTAATCAATGGGTTGGTCCGGGAAATCCAAGTAACTGGAGAAAGGAAACCCTATTCACCTAAGAGACCCGCTATCAGCACCCGTATCTAGGGAACATTCCCTGCACCACATATCCAGGTTAATTCATGCTTATTATGATACAAATGGACCACCTTACTATCGGGGATGGCCGCAAAACGCCGGGGGGTTTCAAGATCCGGTTTCCCCTGCATCTTGATAGTGCAAATGAAGTTACTGCATAAGCCGGAAGCAAGCCAGCGCTGGATCCATTCGTAGAGCCTGGGGGGGTAACAGATCACGTCGCAGAAGAGCCAGTCCAGGGGCCCTATGTCTTCCGGCTTGAGGGTGAAGGCATCGTGTTTTATCCAGCGGACCCCCGGCATGGCCAGTACCCGCTCTGCCGGGGGAGCGCGGTCTATCGCACTGACTTCTGCCCCAAGCCGGGCCAATGCCCAGGTCCAGCCTCCTGGGCTGGCTCCTGCATCCAGACAGCGATCCCCCGGCCCCGGCCATTTTTTGAAGCGTACCAGGGCTTCCCAGAGCTTAAGATAGGCCCGGCTTGGGGGCCCTTCCTTATCCTCTTCAAAGCTAATGACCCCTCCTGGAAAAGGGCTGGAACAATGCGTCGAACCGATGAGGGTATGGGCATCCAACAAGGTCCAGGCCCCTACCGGTGTATCGGGCACAAGCCAAGGAAAAGTCCGAGGCTTAGTGGAAAGAAAGGGTAATTGAGACTGAATCAACGCGCCCCGGCGGAACTGGGTGAATAAGCGAGGTGCCCAATTCCGCTGCATATCCCGCAGGGCAGTAACCGCCTCGCTAATGGAGCCAAAACTAAGCCGAAAGGGGCGCAGCCACCTATTCTGGTTCCAGAAACAAGCATCTTGCCCTATTCCCTCAGGATGGTCCAGGTAATACAAAGGCCCAAAGGAGGCAGCCCTGAGCCCGAGTTCCATTTGCAGGTGATCTTCAAATGCCTCAAGCCGCTCATACACCTGACCCCTAAGGGGAGTAAGCATCATGGGGTATCAAATAAGGAAGCCAAGCTATTTAGAGCGTAGTATCTGGTTCTGGATTAGAACGCCACGCAAGGTAATCTACATAACTCTCAAATTGCTTTCCTTTAGGAGACTCCACTACCATAAAAGCAGCTTCATAGGAATCCTCCCGGGGATGGATCCAGCGGGATTCAACGATCAATTCAAAGGAACCGGTTTTTACCACCGGTTCCGGGATAATCTGAATGGTATACCGGGTGTTGAGCTGTATAGGAATATGCTTGGCGCATTGTATACGGCAGCCGGTAATACTGAGATCCTTTAAGAGCATATCTCCCTCAAAAACCGCGGGAATACGAACTCGCCCAAGGGTACGATATCTGATATCTTTTCGTCGTTCTTGCATAGTCTTTATTATGATTATTGAATATCCTTTGTCAATGACACACCTGCCCTGGGCGCACCTGCGGTGAGCATAGCAGTGGGCGGCGCACTGAAGGAATACGGCCACATCCCTTCTCACCTGCCCTGGGCGCACCTGCGGTGAGCATAGCAGTGGGCGGCGCACTGAAGGAATACGGCGCACATCCCTTCTCACCTGCCGTGGGCGCACCTGCGGTGGGCGTAGCGGAAGGCGGCCCTTTCGTTCCTCATCAATGGCTATCCCCCATCAACGCTGCCGGTTATCTCCCGACAAGCTTGTCAGAATACCCAAAGAAACAGGGGGGAAAGGATGCTCTTATTCCTCAGCTTGGGGCTATATACCGGGGTCCCGGGCAGCACGGAACAGCGCTACAAAGCGTTGCGGCTCTAGGTTACAGGCTCCCAGGGTATCTTTATAGTCCAAAGGCATCCCCAGATCAAAGAAGGCAAAGCCCTGCTCCTTTAGATATTGCGCAGTGAGGACCATTTGCACGGTTCCCGCAGAATTCTCATCATAATACCCCGAATAGCTGGTATACACCCGGCCTGCCAAAACCCCGAATTCTCCTGCTTTAAGCTCCCCATTCCGGTACACCCCAAAGGAGATGGGCCTGACCTGGAGATCCTGACAGGTCCGTATTCGGGTGAGGCTCTCTCGCAGGGGCGGGGTAAGCCAGGCGTCACCGTGGATATGAACACAACGTTCCATGATACCCTGGAAGTCCGTATCTACTCTGAGCTCATACCGGGGCAAAAGGGGTTTAACTGATTTCTTGATGTGGAGATCCGAAAAAAAGAGTACCGACCGTATCAGGTGGAGTTTGGGGAGCAGGAGAAAGCTCGGTTCGCCCACCGGGTGGCTCGAAGCATCCGCGGAAAGTTCCGTAGACATAACGAGGAAACCCGCTGCCATAAGCGCGGCGATAAACCGGGGATCAAAGTCCAAAGCCAGGCAAAATTCTTGGGCATAATCTGTTTCCACCAGGGCATCTACCAGGGCATCCAGGTCATCCTCAGGAGAAATAAACACATGCCCAGAGGCGGTATAACGAAGACCGAAATCCATAGTCAGAGAGTCTAGCATAGCCCCAGGGCTTTGCCTATCATTTTTTCTATGAGCCCAGGATAAACGCATAGACCATCAACCTGGAGGGGAGAGCAGGAGTTCCTCAAACAGGGAAGCCTGCTTTCCATCTGCGCTACACCGGAAATCGTCTCTCCCCGATGCGTGAATGCTCCTGTGCCTAAGGTGGGAGTCTCCACCCTGCCTTGAGGTAGAGACACTCTAAGCCTTGGGGTAGAGACACTCTAAGCCTTGGGGTAGAGACACTCTAACCCTTGGGATAGAGACACTCTAACCCTTGGGATAGAGACACTCTAAGCCTTGGGGGAGTTCCCCCAGGGCATCTATCCCCACCCGGTCGATAATGACCAGACCCGTCTCTCCCGTCAATTTCTTGATTTCGCTGATCGGTGTGCTCTGTTTGACCATAGTCCTCTCCTCTCGGGGAGTATAATACCTCGATAGCTTCCGGGGAATTGCTATGCGTTTATCCTGCTATGAGCCCCTATCTTTGAGAAAAATGAAAGGCAGGTACTGTATAAAGTATTGTTTTTTGTTACAATGAGGAGTATGGCGTTCTGGTCAATGTTCCCCTACTTAAAGATACGTTCCACCCTACAGACCCTCAGGGTAAACCTTGAGCAGGTCTGGCATACCCGGCGGAACCTGGTGCTGCGCTGCGCGGGAGGCTTGGTGTTCCTGGTACTTTGCCTCATAGGGGTACTCTTCCTCATGAACCATAGCCCTCAGAACCCGTCGCAATTCTCCCGAACCTTACGCAATGAGTTTAGGCCCTTATCAATTGCACCGGAAGCGCTTTTTCTCCCTGATGAACCGGACTTTCTCCCGGAGGTGCTCCTGGAACGGGAACAGCGGAACCCCTGGACAGTTGAAGATGTCCGTCCATTCTGGACAAATCCCTTGCAGGATGATCCTGAACAGTGGCGAGAGCGAATAAAAGCGGCTATTGATGAATTCTTAGAAGGTGTTCCATGAAGATACCCAGGATGCACGGTGTTTTTTACGGGTTGTTGGTTTTTTCCCTTACGTCGGGAGCTAGGGGGACTGAAGAGGCAGGGCATACCGGTCCAGGATACGGGTTCCAAAAGGTCTTGGTTGCTGAAACCACGGCTCCCGGTTCCGGAGATTCCCTGCTTCCTGAAACCTATCTTCCGAAAGAGCTTCCCCTTGAACAGGGCTTCATGGCCCCTTTGCCAGGACCCGAGGCTTCGGCCTTAACAGAAATACCGGATACCGAGATGCAGTTCTCCGCTCCCCCTAGGCCGCCTCGGAATGGGGAAGCCGCCTTACCCCCTGCTCCTGAGCCTTCTATTGCCGGTATGGTTCCCCCGCTTACCGTGGTGCCCCCGCCTGTACCGCCTGCGGGGTCTTCGGAACCGGCCTTGCCTCCGATTCTTGAACCCTCTATCGCGGATATCCTTCCTGCTGCGGGAATAGTTCCTTTGGTTTCAGCGCCCCCCTCTCCGCCTTCTGCGGGGCCCGCTGAACCGACGGCAGTTACCTTGCCGGAACCTGCACCGCCTCCGGTCCTTTCTCCTCCTGGTTCTATCATAACCGTGCGGCCCCTGAGCCCTCCTCCTGCTACCGCAGTACCGGAAGCGGCCCCAATGCCGGAAGCCCCTCGGTTTATCAGACCCGCAGAACCGGAAGCGGCCCCACAGATAGTCCGTCAAGGGCTTCCCCAGCAGGGGAATACCCGTCAAGAAGTTTCTCTTCAAGGGCCTAGGCCTGCTCAGCAAGGGGAAAGACAAGCAAAGGCCGCATATTCACGGACCGTTCAAGCCACAGTAGGCCAGGTGCTGGAAATTCCCTTCAGGGGAACCGGCTGGATCTATCTGGGGGAACAGGAATCCCGGCCGGGGATAGCCTATACGTCCCGGTACGTGGAAAAAGAAGGGCAGACCTTCCTGTTCCAAACAGAGCTGCCAGGAACCTATACCCTGAGCTTCTATAAACAGGACTTTATTGCAGATGCCATTGTCAACGATGCGGTCCAGGTGATAGTCAATCCGGTTCCTAAAGCCCCTGAGAGAAGCGGGCCTTCTACGGCTGCTGAGCCGGGCCGGGTGATTGCAGAACCCCGCTGGCCTCCCCTTCCCCGGGAAGCTGCCCAGGACAGCAAAGCGGGCCCTTCTGTCCAACTGCCTCTTACCGAACTTCCCCTTGCGGCGATCCCTCCGCCGGAACTTCCCCCTGCCCCAGTTCAGGTCGATTACTTGCAGCAAGCACGGGAAGCCTATAGCGCAGGACAGTTTCCCCAGGTTATCGCTTCCCTTGATCAGTTCCGGGAACAGTACCCGGCGGGGACTGATGAAGCATGGTGGCTCTACGCTCAGTCCTTGGAAGCTCCCGGTCCAAGCCGGGATATTCGTGCTGCTTTGGAGTATTACCAGCGCCTTATCCGGGAATACCCCCAAAGTATACGGGGGAACGATGCCCGGCGACGGATTGCCTACCTTGAGCGGTATTATTTTACGATTCAGTAAGGGATTATGACAGCTCTTGCAGATACAGAAGAAAGCGCCCCTCAGCTTGTTCCTGCCATCCTGGATGCCTGTAAAACCGAATTAGCCAAACGCATCGTCGGTCAACAAGAAATGATCCAGGGGCTGCTTATGGCCCTCATTGCCGGAGGACATATACTCCTTGAAGGGGTCCCGGGGCTGGCGAAAACCTTGGCGGTTAAGAGTCTTGCGGATATTACCGGCCTTTCGTTTAAGCGTATCCAGTTCACCCCAGACCTGCTTCCCGCAGACCTCACCGGTACCCTGGTATGGGAGCAGGCATCCGGGACCTTTTCAGTGCGGCGAGGACCGGTTTTTGCCCAGGTGATCCTGGCAGACGAGATCAACCGGGCCCCGGCAAAGGTCCAATCCGCCTTGCTTGAGGCTATGGAAGAACGGCAGGTTACCATCGGGGAAACGAGCTATCCTCTGGCAGACCCCTTCTTTGTATTGGCCACCCAAAACCCCATTGAACATGAAGGCACCTATATACTGCCGGAGGCAGAACTGGACCGCTTCCTCCTTAAACTCCTTATCCGCTATCCCAGCATGGAAGAGGAAACCCAGATATTGCAGATGGCCGCTTCCCAGAAAACCTTGAGCCTTAAAACCGGCGAGCAACTGCCCCCCTTACAACCGGTCTTAGATGCCGCTACGCTGAGGACCTTACGGGCTGCTGCGGATTCCGTCTTTATTGATACGCAGATTATCGCCTACATAGTCTCGGTGGTGGCCGCTTCAAGGCCCCGATCCGCAAAAGCTGGGACAGTTCAGTCCAAAGGAGGACGGCCCCCTGGAGAGGCAGTGGAAAAAGCCCTTAAAGAGGAGCTGTACCGGTATATCGCCTTTGGCGCATCTCCCCGGGCCTCTCTTGCCCTGTACCGCTGCTCCCGGATCCGGGCCCTGTTTGAAGGGCGCTCCTTTGTGAGCCCGGAAGACGTGAAAGCAGTGGCATTGCCGGCTCTTCGGCACCGTATAGTCCTGTCCTATGAAGCTGAAGCAGAGGGCCTGGATCCGGATGCGGTCATTTCCCGGCTGCTCAGCTTAGTCCCCGTCCCCTAAGGCTATGGAAATGCGCTTCATTGATACCCATGCCCACCTCTCCCTGCTTCCCTGTGAGGCCCGCTGCCGGGAAGAAAAGCTTGAGCAGCTTTTCCGGGGAGGATTCCGCGGGATTATTGATATTGGAACCGAGGCAGGGGATCTCCAAACCAGGCTCAAGGCGTTTGCCCGCTTTGAGGGCATCCGCTTTAGTGCCGGTATATGGCCTTCCCCGGAAGCTATTGCCGGGCGTAAGCGCTTGCTTCCCTGCCTAGAGCGGCATATCAGCGCGGCAGCCCAAGGCCGTCTCATTGCTATAGGCGAATGCGGGCTTGATCGTTACCATAACCAGGAAGCAAACGGTGCGGATCTCCTAGGGGAGCGGGAACTGCTGGAACGGCACCTGGACCTAGCGCAACGGCATAGGCTTCCCATTATCATCCATTCCCGGCAAGCTGCCCAGGAAACCGGGGACATCCTCTCCCAATACCCGCAGGTTCAGGGGGTGATTCATTGTTTTTCCTATGGCATTCCCGAAGCCAAACGCTTTTTACAGGCAGGCTATTACCTTTCCTTTGCAGGAAATCTCACCTATAAAAATGCCCAAGGACTGCGGGAGGCCCTGCAGTTTGTTCCCCTGGATAGGCTGCTCTTGGAAACCGATAGCCCCTATCTTGCACCCCAGCCGTTTCGGGGGAAAAGCGCGGAACCGGGCATGGTGGCGGAAACCTATAGGCTGGCTGCATCGTTACGGCAGATGAGCCTTGAAGCCTTACAAGCGGCGATTGCCCAGAACGTGAGTGCTTTATTTGGCCCGTGCTTTTGAGCGATTGGATCGTGGGGAAATCACCGCAAAGCCGCAATAGGGCACCAGGGCCTGGGGCAGGTGAACCGAACCATCGGCCTCTTGGAAGTTCTCCAGGACCGCGATGAGAGCCCGAGACACCGCCAAGGCAGTGCCGTTGAGCATGTGGACAAAGCGGTTTTTCCCGGTCTCGTCTTTGTAGCGGATGTTGAGCCTGCGGGCCTGGTAATCGGTACAGTTGGAGGTGGAGGTTACCTCTCCCCATTCACCGCCGCTGGGGGAAGGAGGGTTGGCCCTTCCGGGCATCCAGGCTTCCAGGTCCCACTTACGGTAGGCCGGGGCTCCCAGGTCTCCGGTACAGGTATCCACCACCCTGAAGGGGATCTCAAGACCGCTAAAGATCTCCTCTTCCACTAAGCGCAGCTCTTCATGCAGATGCTCCGACTCTTCCGGCAGGCAGCAGACGAACATCTCCAGCTTGGTAAACTGATGCACCCGGTACAAGCCTTTGGAAAACTGCCCTGCCGCGCCTGCTTCCCGGCGAAAGCAGTGGGAAAGCCCGGCCATCCTCAGGGGGAGGCTCTCCTTGGGCACGATCATGTTGGCATAATAGCCCCCCAGGGTAATCTCCGCAGTCCCCACAAGGCAGCTTCCCTCTCCCTCCAAGGTATACACATTGGACTCTGCCCCGCGGGGGTTAAACCCAATACCTTCAAGGATCTCCTCTTTGGCAATATCCGGGGTGATATAGGGGGTAAAGCCCTTTCGCGTCAGTATATCCAGGGCATAGCGGATAAGCCCCAGCTCCAAAAACACCCCTTCGTTTTTAAGGTAATAGAATTTGGTCCCCGAAACCTTGGTCCCGCTGTCGAAGTCGATGATGTCCAAGTCCTGACCGAGTTGCACATGGTCTCGAGGCTCAAAATCAAAGGTTCTGGGCGCTCCCACCCGTTTTACTTCGAGGTTATCCTTATCCTCCTTACCGATAGGAGCATCAGGATGGGCCATATTCGGGATACGCCGGCCCTCGGCAGCCAGTTCCTGCTCCACCTGGGCAAGGCGTTCTTCCAGTGCGGCAATATCGGCTTTGAGCTTTTTTCCTGCTTCCACGAGGCGCTCCTGTTCAGGCACATCCCGGCGCTGTTTCATGGCAGCGGCATGGGCGTTGCGCTGCTGTTGCAGGGCTTGCAGGGTCTGGGTCAACTGGTTCCTTTGGGTAAAGAGTGAGGAGACCTTATCCGCATCCGCCTTCATATACCGGTGGGCGATATTCTGCTTTACTTGGGGAAGATGTTCTAGGATGAAACGATAGTCTAACATAATGACTGAGCATACCATGAGGGGTTTCCCCATACAAGCAGGAACTCCTCCATAGCCTGGGTATTACATACCCTGAGTGCGATGGAGTTCCGAAAACAGGGAAGGCTGCTTTCCAGCTACGCGGCGCGGGATATCGTCTCTCACCGATACGTGAATGCTTCGCAGTATGGATTGTTTGATCCTATCATGCTATACTCACGGATAAAGGAACACGATATGAGAAGCGAACAGGCTGCACACATCCTTATGCAAGGGGCCGCCCGGATAATCCGGGGGAAAGAGGACTTCCTTGCATTGTTTACCGCGGGGCTCCTTGCCAAAGGGCATGTGCTTATTGAGGATAATCCAGGGCTCGGGAAGACCACTGTGGCCAAAACCTTTGCACGGCTCATTACCGATGAGGAGGGAAGGCCCCTGCTCTTCAAGCGTATCCAATTTACCCCAGACCTCCTTCCCTATGATATTACCGGGGTGGATATCTTTGATCCTGAAAGCCGCTCCTTCCGCTTTGTCCCCGGCCCTGTACTCGCCAATATCGTACTGGCCGATGAAATCAACCGGACCACCCCTAAGGTACAATCCGCCCTGCTTGAAGTCATGGCTGAACGGCAGGTAACTATTGGCTCAGAAGCCCACTATCCCCCTGAACCTTTTGCGGTCATTGCTACGGAAAACCCCATAGAGAGCGAGGGCACCTTTCCC
Source organism: Treponema sp. (assembly GCA_031282065.1). Classification (GTDB taxonomy): domain Bacteria; phylum Spirochaetota; class Spirochaetia; order Treponematales; family Breznakiellaceae; genus JAIRLU01. The sequence goes on along the minus strand of JAITEL010000060.1, from coordinate 10,376 downwards.
TTACCCGCAGCCCAGCTTGACCGCTTTATGCTGCGCCTTTCCCTGGGATACCCTGACCGGGAAACGGAATTGTCCATATTAACCGAAAATCCCGGGGAACAGCCCTTAAACCGGCTTGAACCCGTGCTCCGGCAACAGGACTTCTTAGCAGCCCGGGAGGAAGCCTCCCAGGTGTTTTGCCATGGATCCTTAAAAGAGGCCATCGCCGATATAGTCCGAGATACCCGTACCCATAAGGCCTTCCTCTTGGGAGCCTCCCCCCGGGCAGCCCTGCATTTCCTTGCGGCGGTTAAAGCCCTGGCCCTGGTCCGGGGAAGAAACTATGTTACCGATGAGGACCTCCTTACCATGACCGGCCCGGTATTAGTCCATAGGCTGAAACTGCGGGACCCCCGGGCTGAAGTAGCCCCTCTCCTTAGGGAACTGGCTCTTGCACGAATCAACAGTATCAAACAGGGCTAATCCCCGGTGAGGCACCCCTCTATAGCCGGCAGGATCCCCCTGCCGAAAACCATGGGGATATTCACCTTGCTTATTACCATCCTGGCCTTCAGCGCGGGGACCATTCGGAGCGAGCTGGTGCTTATGCTGGTGGGTACGGTGTTTCTCCTTACCCTGGGCGCTTGTTTCCTGGGGGTCTTGGTTCTTTCGGTGCTCCTGAGCAAAAAGGCCCGTACCGCATCGGTGCGCATACTCAATAAACAGGTCCCTCAAGGCGGTACAGGAACCTTAAGCTTTGAGCTCGGTCCGGCTTACTCCCTGAACGGCAGAAACAAGCGCTTCTTCCGCTTCCCCGGCATACTCCTGCGATACGAAATGAGCCTGGTTACCAAGGACGGACGGACTATTCATCATAGCTTTGATCCGGATGCCCTTCTGCAAGGACTGAGCGTGTTCCCCGTGCCGGAACGGGGGGCCTATTACAGCGTCTATGACGGGTTCATCATCGCCGATGCACCGGGCTTTTTTTACCGGTCTATACCCATACCGCAGGATTCAAGCCCCCGGCTCCTGGTAAGCCCGGGTATCGCAGAAACCTGCATCCCCTTGCATATCCACCCAGGGGGGACCCTCCAGCAGCAGCGCCCTCACTTCCTACGAAGCGACAATCTCATTGATCACCGCCCCTATATGCCGGGGGATGATCCCCGGCGGCTTAACTGGAAACTCTACGGTCATGCAGGGGACCTGTTTGTCAGGGAAGGAGAGCCTGAGCCGCCGCCTCATTCCCGGCTGCTCATTCTGGTGGATACCCAAAGCGACGATGCCCTGTACACCCCGCAGGCAGCCTGCCGGGGGGTGGATTTGCTCTGTGAAAACGCCATGGCCCTGGCCATAGGCTATGCAGACCGGGGCATGGACCTGTCTATCGGGTATACCGGCGGGGAGATTCACGAGGGCAGCCCCGGGGAACTGGCCGTGGTCTTGGCCTATCCTGCTGCCCTGCCCCTCTCCGGCCCTGAAGCGCTGCCTATTCCAGAAGACACCGGTATACTCATCCTTGCCCTGCCCCGCTCTTTGGGGATTGAAAGCGCCCTGGATCGCTTTCTCCAGCAGCGTGGAGCCCGGCAAGGGGTGGATATCGTGTTTTTGTATGAGGGAAGCGCCTATGAAGCGGCGGCAGCAAACTGCATAAGCAGTTACCGCCCCAGGGGGTTTAAAGCCCATGGCCGGCAGGGGCAGTAAGGAATCGAAGCGCCCCTTGCCTCCAGTATGCGGTGGTCAAGACGCACTTCCGGGGGGTTTGGGGGGCCTTTCGGCCCCCCATATAATCCTCCCATCGATCCAGCCTAGATCGATAGGGTCGATCTAGCCTAGATCGATAGAGTCGATCCAGCCTAGATCGATGGGATCGATCTAGCTAGTGTCATTGAGCAGCACAGGGCTGGGGTAAAAGGCAGCAAACCTCGCAGTCTGCTTTGCTGCTTGTTATAAGTCCTTTTGTCTGCTATACTTAGTCCAATGTGCGACGTGACGAACCTATTTCAGATCAATCAGAAGGTAGTGTATCCCAGCCAGGGGGTGGGTACCATTATTTCCATTGAGGATAAGGAATTTAAGAACCTGACAATTCCCTATTACGTTATTTACCTTGAAGTTTCAGATATGACCATCATGGTTCCCGTGGATAAGGCAGAAGAACTGGGAATCCGCTCCATTGTGATGGAGGAAGATGCTCAGAAAGCCCTGGATCTTATCGGCGAAACCTTTGATCCCATACCCTCAGACTGGAAACTGCGGTATCAAATGAACCTGGACCTGCTCAAAAAGGGGAGCGTCATGGATATTGCCATGATTGTACGTTCCCTCTACCATCGCAGCCAAGTGAAAGAGCTGCCTATCCTGGAACGGAAACTCTATGATTCTGCTCTAAAACTCCTCGTTGATGAGGTCGCCTTTTCCTTAGACATTCCCAAAGCAGAAGTAGAAGCGCGTATCTTTTCCCGTCTGGTATCCAAATAAGGGATGGCTTGTTCCATAGCAGCCGTCATCAGCGCGGCAGGCTCCTCCCGCCGTATGGGAGGTCTCAAGAAAGAGTACCGTACCCTGGGCTCAAACCGTACCGATGCCGATCACAAACCCCTCACCGTGCTGGGAGCCGCAGTGCTGGCCTTTGCCGCTTCCCATCGCATCCAAACCGTGGTGATCTCCGTTCCTCCTCATGGGGAAACAGGGGAACTGGCCGCTCGAGCAAGCCTTCCCCAGAGGCTTTTGCAGGCCGCTGCCAAACCCCGGATATACTTTGTCCCCGGGGGGAAGACCCGCCGTATCTCGGTGCATCATGCCCTGTCTTGGCTTTCCGCCTTTCCCGGAGAAACCCCGGATTTTGTACTCATCCATGACGGAGCCCGGCCCTGGGTTGACAGGAGCTTAATAGAGCGAACCATCGACGCGGTCATCCTCCATAAGGCGGTGCTTCCCCTCCTGCCGCTGATTGAAACCCCTAAGGAAATCGACGGTTCAGGCTTTGTGTGCCGGCACCTAGCCCGCGCACGGGTAGGAACCGCCCAAACCCCCCAGGCTTTCGCCTATCCTGAGATTCTGCGGGCCCATGAACAGGCAGCAGAACAGGAACGGGCCAGCCATAAAGAGTATACCGATGACGCCGAGGTGTGGGGGGAATTTATCGGCCCTGTGGCGGTTATACCCGGCTCCCCAGAGAACCGGAAGATCACCTTTCCGGAAGATCTCCTTACCGGGGCGGAAGGGGGGACCGGTGTATGAACGCGGGGATGCTCCGGGTGGGCCTGGGGAGGGATGTGCATCCTTTGGTTCCGGGGAGGCCCTTCTTATTAGGAGGGGTTGAGCTCCCTTCGGACCGGGGTGAATGGGGCCATTCTGATGGGGATGTGCTCACCCATGCGGTGACAGATGCGATCCTGGGGGCCGCAGGGCTCGCGGACATTGGGGAGCTCTTCCCCCCTTCCCAGGCCGCCTGGAAGGATGCGGATTCCCTCAAGCTGCTTGCCCTTGCCTTTGGGCTGGTACAAAAGGCGGGCTGGAGGCTTATCAATCTGGACTGCGTGGTTACCTGTGAACGCCCTAAGGTCCTGCCGTACCGGGACCGGATAAGGGCGTCTCTCGCCCGGGTCTTAGGGGTGCCTGAACAGGCGGTTTTTGTTAAGGGAAAGACCAACGAGGGACTGGGAGCGCTGGGAGCCGCTCAAGCCGTAGAAGCCCTGGCGGTGTGCCTGCTGGAAAGACCGTAAAGACGCCGGTCAAACATCCCCATTGTCATAAGTTCCCGCAATAAAGTATGCTGAATGCCATGAGGATTTGGGTCAAGCTCTTAATCGGTTCTATTTTGGGTATTGTCTTGGGAAGCTTTCTTCCATCGGTGTATCCTGGGGGCGTGACGCTCTTGCCCTGGCTTCAGGATGTGGCCATCAGGATAGGACGGTATACGGTGGTGCCTATCCTGTTCTTTTCCCTCACTATTGGGGTGTATGAACTGCGCCGGGACGGGGGATTCTGGCCCTTGGTGCTTCGTACCTTTCTGCTCATAGCAGGGAGTACGGCGCTGCTTATTACCGTCGGGATCGTGGCGGTACTGCTGTTCCCGCCTCCCCACATTCCTATCCTGGTGGAAGAGCAGCTTAACCCGGTTTCTCTGGAGACCTTGGAAAGTATCCAAGCCTTGTTTCCTCCCAATATGTTTTCCGCCCTGGTAAGCGATGGGGTCTACCTCGTGCCCGTGTTTGTATGCGCTTTTTTCTTCGGCATCGGCCTTTCCTACGATCGCAGCTATACCAAGTCCGTGATTACCCTGGTGGATTCCCTTTCCCGGATCTTCTATCACATCGGTTCCTTTTTTTCGGAAATCCTGGGGCTTATCATGATCGCCCTCAGCGCATACTGGGCAGTGTCCTATCAGGAAGCAGCCGCAGGAGAAGGCTTTCGGTATGTGATGATCCTCTTGGGGGTCCTGAGCCTGGTGCTGATCGGTATCGTCATGCCCCTGCTCCTGAGCTTGCTTAAAGCAGAGATGAAGCCCTCGCGGGTGGTATACGGCGTTTTCGGCCCTGCCCTGGCGGCTTTCTTTTCAGGGGATCTCAACTTTTCCCTGCCCGTGCTGCTGCGGCATAGCAAGGAGAACTTTGGGGTTCGTAGGCGCGTCAATGCGCTTGGCCTGTCCCTGTTCAGTACCTTTGGCAGAGCAGGAAGCGCTATGGTGGCAGCCGTGGCTTTTATCGTGATCATCAAATCCTATTCAAGTCTGGAGATCCTCCCGGTACACCTGGTATCCCTAGGGCTGCGGATCTTCCTCATTTCATTCTTCCTGGCCCGTCACCCGGGAGACGGGGCCTATACCGCCTTGGCGGTCCTGTGCCTGCATTATGGGCAGGGCTATGAAGGGGGCTATCTCTTACTCAAACCCCTGGCCTTCTATCTTATTGCCCTGGGGACCTTACTGGATACCCTGGTTACCGCTTTTGCCGTCTATGCCTTGGCTGAAATGAGCGGACTACGGGAAAGAGGGAGACCCGGACATTTTATTTGAGCATGAGGGCTTGGGCGCTGAAGGGCGTGTACACCCATTGACTCTCTTTCGTGAGCTCTTTAGATTTCTAGGTATGGATGTATATGGGCCTTTGAGAATACTGCTGTTTGTGGGTGAATTGTTCCGTCTTCTCCTCCTCTTGGGGGTGTTTACGGTTTTAGGGCCCTTACATGAAATCTCAGGAGGCGGATTGGCAAACCGCCTCTTTCCGTATGTGGTGTATGTGGTTCCCCATGCCCTGTTTCCCCTGATGACCTATTTTGTATGGATCCGCCTTTCCCTGTACCGTTCCTATATTCCTTTGTATATTGCCGGTAAAACCATTAGCCTGGTATCCCTCATAGGATGGGCGTTTTTTTCTTTGCAGGGAATCATCTCTACTTTGCATATAGGGACAAGGAATATGCTCGGTTTCATCCTCTTACTCACCGCAACGGATGCTTTTTCGATTTTCGGAGGGGTGCTGCTGCAAAGCAAGATAAGCCGGATGAACCGCTTCGTAGCTCAAGTCGGGGGAGGTATCTAATGCGTATTATTCCCATTGCAAGCGGCAAGGGAGGGGTCGGCAAATCCCTGGTAGCGGCAAATCTGGCGGTGGCCTTTGCTCGGGCCGGAAAGCAGGTGATCCTCTCGGACCTGGATCTGGGGGCCTCAAACCTGCATCTGGTCCTGGGGCATCAGTCTCCCAAGGTGGGCATAGGGACCTTCTTAAACGATCCTCATACGGATTTTTCCAAAGTCATTGTAGGGACCGACGTCCCGGGACTGCGCTTTATCCCCGGGGATACGGAAATCCCGGGGACCGCCAATCTCAAGGCCTCCCAGCGCAATATCCTCATCAAGCGTTTATTAGCCTTAAAAGCCCATACGGACATCCTTATCATCGACCTGGGGGCAGGAACCCACCAGTCTATTCTGGATTTCTTCCTCCTTTCCGGTGAGGGGATAGTGGTAACCTCTCCCGCAGTTACCGCGGTGCTTAATGCCTACGTGTTCTTGAAGAATACGGTTTTCCGTATGATGTACACGGTTTTTACCAAGGGAACTGCCGCGTATGCCTACCTGGAGCAGATACGCCGGGAAGGCTCAGGTCCCCAGCGGCTCTATATCCCCAAGGTGCTCCCGGAGATACGCACGATAGATCCCTTCTCCTATGAAGCCTTTATGACCCGGCTTAAGCGGCTGCATCCCCGGCTCATCACCAACATGCTGGATAACCCTAAGGATGCCGAGGTGGCCATGAAGATCCGCCGATCCTGTGAAGAATACCTGGATTTGCAGATTGAGCACCTGGGCGTACTCTACCGGGATAGTATGCAAGATACGAGCCTTTCTTCCCGGCTGCCCATTACCATCTATAAGCCCCGGTCTATTCTCGCTCAGGCGATTTACCGGATTGCCGATAAGATCCTCAATTCGCCGGAAAATCAATTTCTCTTTAGCGCCAAGGATATTGATGAGACTTTTCTGGAAGCCGGCGCAGAAGCAGAAGTGGATTTTGAGAGTAAAATGGAATATGTGGAAGATCTGCTCCACACCGGGGCCTTGAGCCAAGGGGACCTGGTGGAGACCATAAAAACTCAGCAGTTTGAGCTATCCAAACTCAAGAAAGAGAATAATTTTTTGAAACTCAAGTTGTCCAAGGCTATGGCTCAGGGATTCAAACCCTAGCAGGGATGAAAAAGCGGGCAGGACCTTGGCCGCCTTTACCTAAGGGTCTATAACGCATGGTCAAGTAGCCCCTATCGGGGGCTCAGTTTTTTTCATAGATAAAGAGGTGTTCATGTTAATCACTATACCGTTCCCCCCCTGGCTCAAACCGGAAATCATTCCCGGTCTTCCTATTCGTTGGTATGGGCTTATGTACCTTGTAGCCTTTGGCGTGGCCTTTCTGTTGTACCGTAAACAGGTGCTGGAACGGCATTTCCCCATAAGCGACGATAATCTTACGGGCCTGTTTCTCTGGGGCATCTTTGCTTTGGTAGTGGGTGCGCGGGTCTTCGCTACCCTGGTCTATGAAACCAGCGATGTGTACCGGCGCCAGCCCTGGCTGGTATTCTGGCCCTTCCGAAATGGCAGCTTTACCGGCCTCCAGGGCATGAGTTATCACGGAGGAGTCATCGGGGGTATTCTGGCGGTACTCATCTATTCCGGTCTCAAACGATTTGACTACCGGGAAATCGGCGATATGTTTGCCGCCAGTATCCCTTTGGGTTATACCTTTGGCCGACTGGGTAATTTTATCAACGGTGAGTTATACGGCCGGGTCTACACCGGTGCCCTGGGTATGCTCTTTCCCCAGGCCCAGCAGCTTTCGGCAACAGAGCCCTGGGTCCAGAAAGCCGCAGCAGAGGCGGGGATACCCATTTCAGACCAGACCCTGTGGGTGAACCTACCCCGGCATCCATCCCAGCTCTATGAGGCCTTCTTTGAAGGGTTGGTTTTATGGCTCATCATCTGGGTACTCAGAAACAGGAAACCCTTTAAGGGCTTCTTGATGGGCATCTATGGCATAGGCTATGGGGTGTTCCGCTTCTTTATCGAGTACTTCCGGGAACCTGATGCAGACTTGGGCTACCGTATTCAGTTGGTAGCAAGCACCCTCCCGCCGGCAGCGGCCCATGAGCTCCTCAATTTTTCCACGGGTCAGGTTTTTTCTTTTGTGATGATAGGAGGGGGCATCTTCTGGCTTATTATCGCCTCCCGGCTTCCCTACCGTAAACCGGTTCGGGTATACTCAGATTCCAGCAGAAATACCGCAAGCAGTGTAGCGGAACGAAAGGCATCTCAAAGAAGCCGCAGGAGACTGCGCAAAAAATTACGATAGGATAGGACAGGAAAACCATGCGTTACTACAGTACCCGAAGTAAGTCCCAGGGCCTGAGCTTTGCCCAGGCAGCCTTGACCGGCCTTGCTCCTGATGGAGGCCTCTTTGTCCCCGAACTAATACCCCCGTATCCGGCAGCGGTGCAATCTTCTCTAGGAACTATGGACTTCCATGACATCGCCTTTGAAACCATAAAGCCCTATGTGCAGGGTGAAATACCGGATCCGGTCTTAGCGGATCTGGTACATGCGGCCTATCCCTTTAGCGCTCCCCTGGTTCAGGTGGGAGACCGGCTGGTGCTGGAACTGTTCCACGGGCCCACCGCAGCGTTCAAAGACTTCGGCGCCCGCTTTATGGCCAGGGCTTTTGCATACCTGCGAAGGGGGGAGGATCGGCCCCTGCATATCCTGGTGGCCACTTCAGGGGATACCGGCGGGGCAGTGGCTGCGGGTTTTCACGGAGTAGCGGGTATTGAGGTAACCGTGCTCTACCCCAAGGGCAGGGTGTCCCCCTTGCAGGAACAGCAGATTGCCGGGCTGGGAGGAAACATCCAGGCCCTGGCAGTGGAGGGTACCTTTGACGACTGTCAGCGCCTGGTGAAGGGCGCTTTTAGCAACCAGGCATTGCACAAGAAGCGTTCCCTTTCCTCTGCCAATTCCATCAATATAGCCCGGCTCATTCCCCAGAGCATCTATTATGCCGCTGCTGCGGGAAAGGCCTTTGCGGGAAAGTGCGATACGCCCCAAGGGGCCAGTCCCTGGGATGAGCGAAAGCCCGCTGCCCCAGGAACGGTGAGCCTCAAGCCGGGAGAGCCCATTACCTTTTGCGTACCTTCAGGCAATTTCGGGAACCTCACCGCAGGGCTGTATGCCTTGAAGATGGGCGCGCCCATTCGGGGTTTCATTGCAGCCACGAATATCAACAAGACCGTTCCTGATTACCTTGACAGCGGCCTGTACCAGCCCCGGCCCTCTCAAGCCACCATTTCCAATGCTATGGATGTGGGGGCTCCCAGTAACTTTGAGCGCATGAGTGACCAGTGGTCCCTGGAAGCGCTGCGGCAGATCCTCCAAGGGGTATATGTCAGTGACGAGGCGACCCGAAGGATCATCCGGGATGTCCGCCAGAGCCAGGGGTATTTCCTGGATCCCCATACCGCTGTGGCCTGGCAGGGGCTTAATCAGATTTGTCCCGGGGCTTCCCTTCCCGGTCCTGTGGGGATCCTGGCCACGGCGCATCCGGCCAAGTTTGCCGGGATTGTAGAGCCCTTAGCCGGTCCGGTACCGGTTCCTGAATCGCTCACGCACGTACTGGAGCGCAAGCCCCGTGCGCGGATCATTCCTGCGGATAGTTCCGCACTTTTGGAGGTACTATGCTAAAACCCTGTCCCTGCGGCTCAGGACTTGCTTATGAGGCCTGTTGTGAACCCTATATCCTAGGAGTCAGAAGGCCCCCCACCGCGGAAGCCCTCATGCGCAGCCGCTATACTGCCTATGTAGAACATGCCATTATCTACATCCTGGATACATGCAGCAAAGACAGCAACGATACTATTGATATCAAGCAGACTAAGGACTGGAGTGAGAAGTCCCGGTGGCTGGGGCTCAGGATTCTCTCCTGTACCAAGGGGGGACTTGAGGACAGCGAAGGCGTGGTGGAGTTTGAGGCCACCTATGAACGAGATGGCCTTCAGGATATACACCATGAACGGGCCCGGTTTAAAAAACAGGGGGACCGGTGGTTCTATACCGAGGGGGATATAGTACCCAGGACCGTCGTCCGTTCCGCCCCCAAGGTAGGCCGAAACGAAGCCTGTCCCTGCGGCAGCGGGAAGAAATACAAGCATTGCTGCGGGGCTGTAGCAAAAAGCTGAATGGGTATGCTGCACTACATGGCGGTCATTATCGGCGGAGGCCTGGGTGCGGCAGCCCGGTATGGCTCTACCCAGCTGCTTAATGCCGTATGGGTACAGCCCTTTCCCCTGGGGACCTTTTGTGTCAATGCCCTGGGTTCCTTCATGATAGGGTTTTTGTTTCAAACCTTTGAATCCCAGAGGGTTCCTGGAGAACTGCGCCTCTTCCTCATCACGGGCTTTCTGGGAGGCTACACTACCTTTTCAAGCTATGCCCTGGAAACCCTCAGGCTTTTTTCAGCGGGACAGGTAAAGCAGGCCCTGCTCAACATACTCGGCAACAACCTGGCAGCCCTGGCTCTGGCAGGGCTGGGGATAGGCGTAAGCAAGGCCCTGCACCCGTGATGTCAACCCTTGACAAAAAAGTTTTTGAAAAGGTAATGGATCCGTTTTTAGTGATACTCTTCAGCTTTATCTGGTCATCGGCATTTATTGCCGGCGCTTTCAGCCTACCTTATTTAGGGCCATATCTTACGCTTTTACTTCGGTTTGCATTGAGCGCCGTATTATTATTTTTACTAGTATCGAGTCTCTATTTAAACTGTGGATATAGGCGTTTCAGTTTAATGCGGGCGTCAGCTGTGGTAAACCGCCAGTTGATTTTACGCGCTTCTTGGTTGCGCCTTCTATTCCAT
>JAITEL010000052.1 GCA_031282065.1 Treponema sp. | reverse complement strand
GGCCTCCCGACACTCAGGCAGTTTCTCCGCCGCCTTATCAAGATACCCGATAAAGGGTTTAAGTATTCTCCGTCCCATGCCTTATTTTAGGCATCTTTTTTTGAATTTGGAATTGCTGGGGCCAAACCCTATGGGGTTGACCGCGTGGAGATCGCCTGGTCGGTGTCAGAAAGTGCGATAGACAGTCTCGACCAGCTGGGGAACAACGACACCTTTTCCCGCAACCCCTGGGAGCGGACCTTTACGGCGGGGGACAGGGGGAAACGGCTGTATTACTCCCTCCGGTATCTTACCCGGGAAGGGGCGAGCCACTGGTCGGATGTGCGGGAAGTGATCATACCCTAAGAGGGCGAAGCTCCAGAGCTGCCTGGGATGCCGGTTCCAGGCAGCTTTTCACCCCGGCGGTCCATGATGCCCGTATACACCCTAAACCACCGCATACCGGGGTATGTCTTTTTTGAACCATGAGGGCCGGGTAATGCCTCATTGCATTTTCATATCCCTTCATATACCGTGGTGTGAAGCAGCTCTTCAGAGGGCTGACTTTATTTATTTTATCTATAAGGTATATCCATGGCTTTTATTAAACAGCTCTTTGATAAAAACTTTCTTGAATACGCTTCCTACGTGATCAAAGACCGGGCCATCCCGGATCTGGAAGACGGCCTTAAGCCGGTACAGCGGCGTATCCTCCATTCGCTCTTTGAAATGGACGACGGGAAGTTCCATAAGGTGGCCAATGTGGTCGGCCACTGCATGAAGTACCATCCCCACGGAGACGCCTCTATCGGCTCTGCCCTGGTGGTTCTGGCAAATAAGGACCTGTTTATTGAACGGCAGGGCAATTTCGGGAACATCTTCACCGGTGATGAGGCTTCCGCAGCCCGGTACATCGAATGCCGGGTAAGCGCTCTGGCCAAGGACATCTTCTATGCTCCCAAGCTCACCCCTATGACCGATTCCTATGACGGCCGCAACAAAGAGCCGGTTCTGTTTCCCGCGAAGATCCCGGTGGTCCTCGTCCTGGGTACCGAGGGTATTGCCGTGGGTATGTCTACCAAGATTTTGCCCCACAACATCCTGGAGGTCCTGGAAGCGGAGAAAGCCTGCCTGGAAGCTAAGGCCTTCCAGCTCTACCCGGACTTTCCCACGGGGGGCATCGTGGATATATCCGAGTATAAAGACGGAAACGGCAAGGTCCTGGTCCGGGCCAAACTGGATACCTCAGACCCCAAGCGGATCATCATCCGGGAACTGCCCTTTGGGTCCACTACGGAAAGCCTCATCAACAGCGTGGAAGCCGCGGTCAAGGCAGGGCGCATCAAGATCCAGTCCATCAATGATTTTACCACTGAAAAGGTGGAAATCGAGATTCGCCTGGCCCGGGGGGTGTACTCCGAAGAAACCGTGAATGCCCTCTTTGCCTTTACCGAATGCGAGCAGTCCATCTCGGTAAACCTTCTGGTGATTCAGGATAATCTGCCGGTGGTGATGAGCATTACCCGGATCATTCAGTACCATGCCCAACAGCTCCAGAGGCTCCTTAGCAAAGAGCTGGAAGCGGAAAAAAAGGAACTCCAGGAGAAGCTGCGCCTGCGCACCCTGGAAAGGATCTTCATAGAAGAGCAGCTCTACAAGGCCATTGAAACGATGAAGAGCGCTGAAGCCGTTGAACAGGCGGTGGTCCAGGGTTTTAGCCCCTTTATGAAGGAGGTCGGAAAGGGCGGCCTGCGGCAGGAGGATGTGGAGCACCTGCTGAGGATCCCCATACGGCGTATCTCCCTCTACGACACCGCCAAAGTCAGGGCAGAAGTCCTTGAAATAAACGCCCGGATTAAGGAGATAAACCGGCACCTCAAGGGGATCATCCCCTATGCCATAGGCTTCCTTGACGGGCTCATCGCTAAGATCAAGGCCAATGAGGAACTGGGCAGGGGGCAGCGCAAAACCCTGGTCCAGGCCTTTGCCAAGGTGGCGCTCAAAGAAGCGGTTAAGAAAGACCTGGAGCTCAGGTACGATAGGGAACGGGGCTATCTGGGCACGGCCGTAGGAGGGGAACTGGTGGACAGGGTGTCTCCCTTCGACCGTATCCTCATCCTTCGCCACAACGGAACCTATACGGTGCCAGCAGATATTCCCGAGAAGACCTTTATCGGGAGCGGGGCCTGGTGGATAGGGGTAGCGGACAAGGAGGCCCTGGCCGCCTTGGTGTTCACCCTTATTTACAAGGACGCCAAGACCGGCTGTCCCTGGATCAAGCGCTGCGTCATTGAAGGGTGGATCATGAACAAGGAGTATGCCCTGGTTCCTGAAGGAGCCCAGGTGCTCCATGTGGATACCCGAGAGCAATTCACCTTCAGCGCCTATTATGTCCATAAGCCCCGGGTGCGGATCACCAAAGGGAGCTTTAAGGCGCAGGACTATCCGGTGAAAGGGCTTAAAACCGCAGGACTGAAGCTGGCGGACAGGGCCGTAGAACGGCTTGAAGTGAAATAAGGGGAGCCCCCCGGCGACCCGGGGCAGCAATTCCAAATTCAAAAAAAGATGCCTAAAATAAGGCATGGGACGGAGAATACTTAAACCCTTTATCGGGTATCTTGATAAGGCGGCGGAGAAACTGCCTGAGTGTCGGGAGG
>JAITEL010000051.1 GCA_031282065.1 Treponema sp. | reverse complement strand
CTCCCGACACTCAGGCAGTTTCTCCGCCGCCTTATCAAGATACCCGATAAAGGGTTTAAGTATTCTCCGTCCCATGCCTTATTTTAGGCATCTTTTTTTGAATTTGGAATTGCTGCCTGCGACCAGGATAAACCCAGAGCTATGCTTCGTATTCCCGTCATGGCTTCCTATCCCTCTTACTACTTGCCTACACAGAAACGGCTGAACATCACTTCCAGCATATCCGCAGTAGACACCTCCCCGGTGATCGTTCCCAGGGCTTGTACCCCTTCTCTTATGAGCGGAGCGATAAGCTCCAAGGGCTCTCCCTGGTCAGCCAATGCCAGCGCCTCTTCTACGCTTTGTATGGATGCCTGGATAAGCGATTTCTGCCGCTCGGTCCCTATCCCCGATGAGCTGGGCCGTGCTTCCGCTCCCCCTGGTGCCATGGTAAAACGCTCGGCTATGGCCGTCGCCAGGTCCGGCACGCCCCAGCCGGTTTTGGCGCTGATCCTTTGGAACGGGGCATAGCGAGACAAGAAACCTCCCCATTCCCGGGTGGCCCCAGGGTCGCATAGGTCAATCTTGTTCTTCACCAGAAGGACACGCTTCGGATCTTCCGGGAGCAATGCAAGAAAAAACCGCTCCTCATCCTCGGTAGCTGCCGTACAAGCAGCATCTACCACATAGAGCACCAGATCCGCCGCTCTCAGCAGTTCTCGGCTGCGTTCCATGCCTATTCTTTCGATAGCCCCTTCAAGCTCAAGCTCCCGGATCCCCGCAGTATCCACCAGCCGGATAGGTATCCCCTCAATGGAAATCCACCCCTCTATCCAGTCCCGGGTGGTACCGGGTATATCCGTAACGATGGACCGTTCCGCTTTGAGGAGCAGGTTGAAGAGACTGGACTTTCCCGCATTCGGCCGCCCGGCAAGGACCACCAGGGCTCCCTCCTGGTACAGCCGCTCCATACGGTAAGACTCGGCGAGCAACCGAAGCCGGCCCAGTGCTTCCTCTGCCAGGGCACGATCCGGCAGCCTGCCGGCTTCTGCATCGTCCTTTGCCGGGGAACCGGCTATAAGCTCATCCTCGCAATAGTCTAAGAAAATCTCGGTTCCTGCCAGGACCTGCACCAAGCGGGTCTTAATACCCAGAAGCTCCTGTTCCAGGCTGCCGCTCAGCCGGTCCACCGCATGGCTTCTTGCCACATCGGTCTTGGCGGAAACCAGTTCCATCACCGATTCGGCCCGGGTCAAGTCCAGTTTACCCTGCATAAAAGCCCTGAAGGTAAACTCCCCGGGCAGGCTTTCCCGGAAGCCCGCGGCATGGAGTACCCGCAGCACCCCGCGTACCGTGGCAATGCCGCCGTGGCAGCAAATATCCGCGCCGTCCTCACCGGTGTAACTGCGCGGGCCTCGGTATACCGAAACCAAGACTTCATCGATCTTTTCGCCCCCGTCCCGTATCCAGCCGTGCACCAGGGTATTTCCCGGCGCCTCCAGGAGCTTGCGGGGACGGGAAAAAACCGAAGCCACCAAGGGGATGGCCTTCTTCCCGGAGGTCCTGATGATGGCCAGGGCACATTCGGCCAAAGGAGTGGCCGCCGCCGCTATGGGGGCATCATCACCATAGGTATAAGACAAAGAATGCATAGGAGGCTAGTATAAAACAGCCCGCAAAAACTGTGAATATGCCGCGGCTCCTGCGCCGTCCGTATCATCCCGGTCTCCGAGCACGAGCATATGCGCGGGGGGCACTCCTAAGTCCTGGGCAATAGCCGCAAAGGGCCGGGGGGCAGGTTTCTGCGCGCCGAAATGCTCAGGCCCATAGATGGCAGCCGCCCACGGCCCCGGGTCTATGCCCAGGGCGGCTAAACGGGCTGCCCCCTGGGGGTAATCCGAATACACCGCAAAGGGAAAGGCCCTGTGCCCAAGGCGTGCCAACAATGCTCCCGTCCGGGGCCGGGGCCGGTACCCCTTGCGCAGGACCCGGCACATCCTGGGCATATAGCGGTCCCGGTACCAGCCGTGCAGCCACCGGGGGGCTTTCCCGGTCATGCCGGACATACGGGAGAAGAATTCCCGGCAATAGGCTTGGGGGGACCCGTAATCATCCCCGGCGAGGCTTTTGCGGGTCTTGCGCTCGGCGCCTATCAGGAAGAGATCCCAGGGATACTCCCGAAGCAGCCTTAGGGCCATACCGCGGGAGTCATACAAGGTCCCGTCCAGGTCAAAAATAAAGCCCCGGGCCTCTTGGACGAGGCATACCAGGGCTGCGTCTTCGGTCTGAGCCACGAGCGCGTTACTTGACCAATTCCTTGAACATGGCGTGGCGTTTCTCATCCTGCATCAACAGGTTGACCTTGAATTGGCCGTCCCGGTAGCCTAAGTCTATGCAGGTGGATTTGAACTTTTCAAAGGATCCTCTGACTAAGACCGCGGTTTCCGGCGCGTGTAAGCGGTTGGTGGAACGTTTTGCCTCGTATTCAATGTTGTATTGTTTGAGGTAGCCCTCTAAGACCCGGGTAAAGTTTTCCGCTTTCTCCTGGGTGATGTCCGCATTGACAAACTCGTAATAGAAGCGGTAGCGCACCTTAGAGGTATCCGCAAAGCCGATAAAGAAGGCCACCCGGTTGCCGGTCTCCTGTTCCGCAGCATGGACCGCTTCAACGAACTGCCGTTCATGGAGTTTCTCGCCGGTGATGTTCACCGTACCGTTTACCTTTTGAATGAGCTTCAGGGTAGGGAACTCATGCAGGAAGCCGGTAATCTCCACCAGGTCATTCATATTGTAGCGGTAGAGCCCTGCACTGGTGGTAACGATCATGCAGTAGCGTTCCCCCGGCTTCACCTCATCCATACGGTAGATACGGGGGTTTTCGCTTTCCAGCTCTGTTTCATGGATGAATTCAAAGAAGACCTTATGCCCGAAGATGACCGTGTCCGGGGTATTGCTTTTCAGCACTATCCCGGGCCGGCATTCGGTGGCAAAATAGCCCATTTCATGAAACACACAGGTTTCCGGGAAGGAGTCTTTGATCTTCTCAAAGAAGATCTTGGTATTCCCGCAGAACCAGACGTTGACCACCTGCATGTGGGGCCAATAGTGCTTGGGCAGGACCTGTCCATAGCGGGCCTTTAAGTCCCGTAATTCCGCTGCCCGCTCTGGATTGGGCTTTATGCGCGCTTCCAGAGCCGCGCGAATATCCTCCCGGATAGTAAAGCGCCGGCTTAAAGTGCCCTTTTCAATATCCTGGACATATGCATCGTAGTAGGCATTGGCATTGTTCTGCATTTCAATCAAGGTACTGGGATTGGCGGTGATGATCAGGGTAATGTCCTGTTCAATAGCCATCCGCATAATCGCATAGTACCGGGCCTTGTAATCGGCAATGTGGAATACCTCTGCAGGGGAGGGGTGCAGCACCTCCATGAATTTCGGAATATCCCGCTGGGAGATCCCGGAGATGGAACCGTAGAGCGTACCGTCCGGCGCGGCTCCTTCTATGGCTTTACCGACAATAGAGAGGGTTTTCCCGTAAAACACCTTGGGTTTATTCATAATAAGCCCGTAAAACCACAGCTGGTTCATCACCTTATAGACTTCCTGATAGTACCGTTCGGTAACGGGAATCCACTTGGGCTCTTTGGTGGTACCGCTGGTGGTGGCATACATCTTGGGCTTGCCGGGGAATAAGACGTCCGGTTCTCCCTGTTTATGCCGTTCAATATAGGGCCGCAGATCCTCGTAATCATTGAGGGGGACCCACTTCCGGTATTGGGCGAATAAGGCTTCCGCGCCCCGGGCCGCAAGAATCTCCTTGAAATGATGTTCTTTCCCGTACACCGTATCCTGGGCAGCCGTAAGAACGCTCCGCAGGGTTGCTTCCTGTGCCTTCAGGGCATGTTTTGAAGCCCTGGTAAGCTCCCAAATACCCTTTTTACCGGCTATGGTCAAAGCCAGTCTAATGAACCACCACCCTTTTACTCGTTGTTCATCCATAGATGCTCCTTACATGGTTTAGGAATTTATGTAATAGCACTTTTCCCCTTCCTGTCAAGGCTGCGCTCAAGGGGACCAGCAATTCCAAATTCAAAAAAAGATGCCTAAAATAAGGCATGGGACGGAGAATACTTAAACCCTTTATCGGGTATCTTGATAAGGCGGCGGAGAAACTGCCTGAGTGTCGGGAGGCC
>JAITEL010000050.1 GCA_031282065.1 Treponema sp. | reverse complement strand
GGGTCAGAGATAGTGGAGGGGGAGCCGCCAGGGGAGGAGGCACGGAGTGGGGTCAGACCCCGTTATGGGGAAGCTCTGAAGGCCCCCTATTTTCCGTTCTTGTGCTGCCGGTTTCCCCGCATCTTCCCGCTCGCTGCCACCTCACCCCCCGGCTAGGAATCTGCGCCCCGCCCCATTTCCCGCACTAAGCGGGTTTTACAAGAAGCTCGCATTTCCATGCGTTTATCCTGCCCCTCCCCGCTTGTTATGGAATATCCGGTGCTTGTATGATAACATATAAGCGCTTGAAACTCGTGCGTTTCAAACACCTTTCAAATCGGGAGTTATCGTAAAAAATGGAGCAAAAGAAAATTGTCCTCGCCTATTCCGGCGGTTTAGATACTACGGTGATCATTCCTTGGCTCAAGGAAAACTACGATTGTGTTATCGTGGCGGTCTGCGTGGATGTGGGCCAGGATGCGGATTGGGAGAGGATCACCCAGCGGGCCCTGGATACCGGGGCCTGTTCCTGCTTCGTAGCAGATGTGAAGCAGGAATATGTAGAACACTATGTGTGGCCTGCCCTGAAAGCTAATGCCTGCTATGAACATAAATATCTCTTGGGAA
This sequence comes from Treponema sp., assembly GCA_031282065.1. GTDB lineage: Bacteria > Spirochaetota > Spirochaetia > Treponematales > Breznakiellaceae > JAIRLU01. The sequence continues at coordinate 3,555 of JAITEL010000050.1, read as the reverse complement.
CCTCCACTGCCCGGCCCTTGATTGCCAAGGTGCTTGTGGAGTATGCCCGGAAGGAGGGGGCTGTAGCCATAGCCCACGGGGCCACAGGCAAAGGAAACGACCAGGTCCGCTTTGATTTGGGGATCATGGCGTTTGCACCGGACTTGGAGATCATTGCCCCCTGGCGGACCTGGGAACTGCGGAGCAGGGAAGAGGAGATCGCCTATCTGGAAAAGCGGCATATCCCGGTACCTATGAAAAAGCAGGATGCCTATAGCCGGGACGATAATCTCTGGCATATTTCCCATGAAGGCCTAGAACTGGAGGACCCTGCTACAGAACCTTCCTTAGAGCGCATGCTCAAAATGACCGTAGCCCCGGAAAAAGCCCCGGACCAGGCTGCTTACGTGGAAGTGTCTTTTGAGCAGGGTATCCCCGTGAGCGTGAATGGCACGCCCTTACAGGGGGTGGAGCTGATTCAAACCCTCAATAAACTGGGAGGCGCCCACGGCGTGGGCCTGGTGGACCTGGTGGAGAACCGGGTGGTAGGTATGAAAAGTCGGGGCGTATACGAGACTCCCGGAGGGAGCATTCTCTACTATGCCCACCAGGAATTGGAGCATATCTGCCTTGACCGCCAGACCTATGCCTTTAAACAGCAGGTCGCCCTGAAGCTGGGGGAATTGATCTACGGAGGACTGTGGTTTACCCCGCTGCGGGAAGCCTTAAGTGTATTTGTGGATGCCACCCAGAAGACCGTTACCGGTACGGTCAGGCTCAAACTGTACAAGGGTTCCATCTCATCCGCGGGGGTGAGTTCCCCCTATTCCCTGTACAATCCCAGTATTGCCAGCTTTACCACTGGAGACTTGTACAACCATGGGGATGCCCGGGGCTTCATACGGCTCTACGGGCTTCCGGTGCTGGTCCGTGCTCTCATGGAACAGGCCCAGAGTCAGGGAACGGGCCTGCTGCGAGGGGATACCCCGGTACAAAGGGATCCCAAATCCGCAGGGACCGCAGGCTAATGGCCGGAAATACACCTCCTGAAGGCGCGGCCATCCTCTGGTCCGGGAGGCTTGAGGAGAAACCTACTGCCGGGGCTTTTGCGTTCCAGTCCTCTATCAGCGTGGATGAGCGCCTTGCCTTGGAAGATATCCAAGGCAGCCGTGCTCATGCACACATGCTTGGAAAACAGGGCATCATTCCGGCGCATACGGCTGCGGCTTTGGATGCGGAACTCGATAGGATCGCCCGGGAACTGGAAGCCGGAACCTTGAAGATTGATCAGGGGGCTGAGGACATCCACTCGTTTATCGAAGGGGTCTTAACCAGCCGCCTGGGGGATGCAGGCCGTATGCTCCACGCAGGCCGCAGCCGGAACGACCAGGTAGTTACGGATCTGAAACTCTATCTCAAACACCTCGTCCCCAAGCTATGCGATGAACTGCGGGAGACCATCAGGATAGTGCTCGATCAGGCTGAAACCTACGCAGAGGCGCTCATGCCCGGTTATACCCACCTGCAGCGGGCGCAGCCGATTACGCTCGGGCACCATCTGGTGGCCTGGAGTAGCGGTTTAGTGCGCGATCTCGGTCGTTTTACCGATGCGCTGGACAGGTTGGATGAATGTCCCCTGGGAGCCGGGGCCTTGGCCGGTTCAGGGCTTCCCCTGGATCGGGCGGATACGGCCCGGTCCTTGGGTTTTTCCGCTCCTACCCTTAATACGATGGATGCGGTGGCAGACCGGGACTTTGTATTGGAACTCGCCGGGGCTCTGGCGATTACCATGACCCACCTTTCCCGCTTTTGTGAGGATCTGGTCCTTTGGGCGAGTGAGGAATTCAAGTTTATTACCCTCTCCGAGGCATGGAGTACCGGTTCCTCCATCATGCCCCAGAAAAAGAACCCTGACTTTGCAGAGCTCATCCGGGCCAAGGCCGGGAGGGCCACGGGGAACCTGGTATGCCTGCTCACCCTGCTTAAAGGCCTGCCCTACGCCTATGATAAGGACCTGCAAGAGGACAAGGAAGCCTTATTTGATAGTCTGGATACGGTCCGCGCGTGCTTGAGTATGTTTCAGGGAATGCTGAGCAGTGCACGGTTTCATACGGAGCCTATGGAGAGAGCCCTGGTGGGGGGCTTCCTGGAAGCTACCGATGCAGCGGAATACTTAGTCCGTAAAGGCCTTCCTTTCCGCACGGCCCATGAGACCGTTGCATGGCTAGTTCGCGATTGTATTGCCCAGGGGCAGCGCAGTATGAGCGAGCGGACCCTGGAAGAGCTTAAAAGCCGGTCTCCTCTTTTTGAATCGGATATCTACCAAGCCCTGAGCCCGCGCGCGTGTGTGGAAGCCCGAAAAGGAGCAGGAGGGCCTGCGCCTGAAGAGGTACGGCGGCAGATAGGGGTCTTGCGCTCAAAGATCAGAAGCTAAGGCAGGTTCACGATATAGCCCGGCAGGCTTTGGTCTGTCCGGCTGCATCATATACAGGTAGGTTCAACGAAAAGATGCTTATGAAGGCGGGAGATTGAAAAGCATGGGCCTTCCTGGACTTGAACCAGGGACCTACGGATTATGAGTCCGCAGCTCTAACCAACTGAGCTAAAGGCCCTCTCTACAGCGAATTAAAATATACGTTATTATAGATACAAAAGTCAAGCTGCCCCCTGACCGCAGGGTGGTCTCCCCTGGGTTTCCCCGTAACCCTCTGCTTTGGTTTGAGGTATCATAATGCGAAATCCCCCTACCCTGTATTGAAAAAAAGAGAGCTGTATGCTAGATCCTTCATGCAGGGAGGGAGGAACTACCCTATGGAAATCAAAAGAGTAAGCCTACTCGACTTTGAACAAGTGCTTACCATATATAAAGATGCCATTGCAAACATGCAGGTCAATCGTATCTTTCAATTGGATGAACTCTATCCCAATGAAGCGATCTTACAGGAAGATATCCTCAAAGAACAGCTGTATGCCGGAATGGTACACCACGAAATGGCATCGGTTTTTGTGCTCAATAAAGCATTTGATCCGGAATACTTACAAGCCCAATGGGAATATACAGGGGATGCCTTTATCGTTTTACACCGCATTTGCGTACGCGTAGCGTTTCAACATAAAGGCATAGGAACAAAAACCATGGAAATGATAGAAGAAAAAATGAAGCATGAAGGGCTCCAAGCCATACGCTTAGATGCCTTCTCTGAGAATCCCTATGCATTACAGATGTATCATACCTTAGGATATAAAAAGGTTGGTGAAGCCCGGTGGCGAAAAGGACTCTTTTACATTCTTGAAAAGCGCCTGGAGAAAGAATAGTGCCCTAAGGGGGCTCAGCGCGCAGCAACTATGGCGCATACAGCTCCCCGCAAATCACTGCACCGGTTCCCGTAAAGCCCTGTTCCTGCTGCTGGGGGACAGCAATTCCAAATTCAAAAAAAGATGCCTAAAATAAGGCATGGGACGGAGAATACTTAAACCCTTTATCGGGTATCTTGATAAGGCGGCGGAGAAACTGCCTGAGTGTCGGGAGGCCAGCAACGGCCTCAAATACACCCTGTCTGACGCGCTCAAGAGCGC
>JAITEL010000049.1 GCA_031282065.1 Treponema sp. | reverse complement strand
GGCCTCCCGACACTCAGGCAGTTTCTCCGCCGCCTTATCAAGATACCCGATAAAGGTTTTAAGTATTCTCCGTCCCATGCCTTATTTTAGGCATCTTTTTTTGAATTTGGAATTGCTGCATATATCCTAAGGTGCATTGACGGTTTCCCCCTGATCCGGTATGGTAATGAGGTCCTTTATTGAGAGGTTTTTGCAAAAGCCCCTATCCAGTTCATTATGTTCAGAGGTATGAAATTTCATGGCTTCAAAAGACAAAAACAGGGTAAGCGTTCCAGGTAATTCCGCTACAGCCGAATTCATACGCCGCTTTAAGACCCATCCCTTTCTCTTCACCGGAACCATCATCGTGTTGGTTATCGTTATTGTGGCCTTCGTGTTTGTTCCTGCTATCGTACCCAGTGCCGGGGCGTCGGTGGATTTCAGCTTTGGTTCCTATAACAAGATTCCCATAAACTACGTTCCGGGGAATTACTTCTCCCAGATCCGGGAAATGATAGCCCGATACCGGCAATCTTCGACCAATGATACCAATTATCAAATTGTCAGTTACCAGGTTTGGCGGGAGGCCTTTGAGGAAACGGTCATACATACCGCCATCCTGGATGAGATGAACCGGGCAGGCTATAAAGTCCCCCAAGAAGTGGTAGACCGGGAAGTGGCCCAACTCCCCCAATTCCAGGAAAACGGCCGCTTTTCCACTGCCAAATACCGGGCCTTGGACAACACATCCCGGATGGCCCTGTGGCGGCAGGTGCAAGACAGTATCGCCAAAGAGTATTACCGCAGGGATATAGAGGAACTCCACATATCCTCCCAGGAAAAGGCCTTCATCCGGGCTATGGCCTCTCCCAAGCGGACCTTTTCTATGGCGGTCCTTCCCTTGCGGGGCTATCCCGATACAGAACTCACCGCCTATGCCAAGGCGCAAGAGGCTCTTTTCCGGGTTACCCATCTCTCCTGTATCACCATCACCTCCAATGAGCGGGAAGCCCAGCAGATCCTCACCTCGATTAGCGACGGGACCAGTACCTTTGAGGAGGCTGCCCAGACCTATTCCCAGGATTCCTATGCTGAACGAGGCGGGGATATGGGGCTTAAAATGGCCTATGAGCTGAGCTCAGAGGTGCCGGATGAACAGGAGCGGGAATCCCTTATCAATCTTGCCAAGGGCGAACTCAGTGCTCTGGTGAAGGTTCCTACAGGCTGGGCTTTTTTCAGGGCTGAAGATGCCCCCTATCCTGCGGATACCGCGGATGCGGCCTTACTGGAAAAGGTCCGTACCTATGTCATGGAGTTTGAACGGGGCCGGGTGGAGGATTACTTCATTGCCGAGGCTGAAGCCTTCAGGGATGCGGTTTCAGAGAGCAGCTTCGCAGATGCCCTTATCCAAAAGGGGCTTTTGGAACGGAACTTTGGCCCCCTTCCCCTTAATTACGGAGAGGTCCCGATTTTTACCGGCCTTTCCTCCTTCTCCGTGCCTGAACTGAGCGGAGCCGGATCCAATGAGTATTTCTGGCAGACCGCCTTCTCCACCCCCTTGCAGACCCCCTCCCAGCCCCTGGTAATCGGCAATACGGTACTTGTCTTATACCCTACCGAAGAAAGCAGCGAAGATGAAAGCGCCGGGGAGTATATAGAAACCGCCTATGCCTCGTATTGGATGAGTTCCTTTATCAGTCAGAACCTGCGGAACTATTTTCTTACGAGTAACAAACTGGATGACCGCTTCTTTGACATCTATTTTAAGTACATCCAGCCTTTAGATTGAGCACAAGCCTTCATGTCCGATGAACTACCCCGGCAGTGTAAAGCTCGCCGGGGGCTTTCGGTTTCTTATAAAGGAAAGACCCTCCTGTCCCTCATAGACCCTATCGCGCAAGGGGAACGGCTTGCTAAGGCCGCTCCTTTGGGGCCGGGGATACTCTACTTTTGCCCTTCTCCCTTGTACGGGTACGGTATTGACTGGCTGCTTCCCCGGCTAGGCCCTGATTCGGCAATTCTCTGCGTGGAGCTTGATGAAAAGCTCCTGGAGTTATCCACTAAAGCCCTGGGAGACCTGCTGGCACAGCATCCCGCCTTGGGCCTGGCGAGCTGCTTTGGGGATCCTGCCCGGCTCTGTACTTGGGTTCGGAGCACATGGGGAAGCCGCCGCTTTCGCCGTATAGCCATCCTTCGATTGTCCGGAGGCTGGCAATTACAGGAGGACCGCTATACACACCTGGCAGAGGCGCTTCGCCAGGATATTGCCCTGGACTGGTCTAATGCCATGACCCTCATGAAGATGGGCCGTCGCTATGTTTGGAATACTATCCGCAACCTGTCCCTCATTCCCCAAGCCCCTTCTCTTGGGGACTTCACCTGGGGCGCTTCGCCGCTCCTGGTTTTAGGGGCGGGGCCTTCCCTGGATGGGGTCTTGGAAGGGCTGCATCGTTACCGGGGCGCGTCCCTCGCGGAAAGGGATAGACCTTTCAAGATAATCGCGGTGGATACCTGTTTACCGTCCTTACAAGACTGGAACATCAAACCGGATCTGGTGGTTGCCCTGGAAAGCCAGCAGTGGAACCTCCGGGACTTCATCGGTATGGGTTCCTGGGACATTCCCCTTGCCATGGATCTTTCCGCCCTTCCTGCCACCAGGGAAGTCCTCGGCGCTCATCCCCGGCTCTTTGCCACTCCCTGGACCAGGCTTCGCCTGTTCAAACGGCTTGCAGCGGCAGGGCTGCTCCCGGAAACCTTCCCGCCTCTGGGTTCGGTGGGGCTTACCGCCGTAGCCCTGGCCCGGCGTCTTTCCACAGGGCCTATCATCATCGCAGGCATGGATTTTGCCTTTACCCTGGATAGGTTTCATGCCCGATCCACACCGGGTCATAGGGACGGATTGTACCGGCAAACCCGCTTCAAGAGCATACTCATGGCTGAGGCGGCGTTCCGTTCCGGTACGGGGACGGTCCGTTCAAAAGCAGGCTTGTCCCAGCGAAGCGATCCTGCATTGAAGACCTACCGGGACCTCTTTGAACGGGAATTTGCCCGGGACCCCCGGATCCAGGATATTACCGGGCCTGGCCTGGCCTTGGGCCTGCAAAGCCTATCCTTGCAAGGGGCCTTGGAGGTATTGGGGAAGGGCCTTCCCGCTGAAGATACCCGGCTTCCTCAGCCCAGGTATAAGGGGGCAGCCATATCCGCTGCGGTAGAGGCCTTCATCTGCCGGGAACAGGGTGCCCTTATGCTGCTGCGGGATATACTGACCGGAAAGTCTAAGGATTCCAGAAACCTTGAAGCCTTGCTCGACGAATGTGATTACCTGTGGGCTCACTTTCCTGAATGTGCCGGAGCAGAGGGCCGCCGCCCTTCAGGAACAGACCTTTCCTTTCTGAACCGAGTACGCATAGAGATAGACCCCCTCCTTAAGCGGTTTGACCTAAGCCTCCGGGAGCTGCGAAAGGCCCCCGCTCCCTGAAGCAGCTCGGCTACAGGAAGGCAGCTGTCCTCAGGGAACGGAAGGATCCAGGTGCTTTAAGCGCCCGGATCCAGGGCTTCAAGAGCGCGGCAGCAAGGGAGGTTTAAAAATGGATGGTTTCATAGTTCTCTACTGCCGCGTATTTCCGCTGAGATTCCTCAGACATGACTTGCGCTTTAAGCGCAGTATGGTCTTCCTCCTTTCTAAAATCAGGCCGGAATTCCACATGTTCTGCCACGATGGTAACCTTGGAGTGGGGGTTCCCCTCGGGATCATTCCACCTGTCCTGCTTCAGACGGCCCACCACCCGGACTCCTCGGCCCTTATGGCCCAGATTATGACAGTGTTCCGCCAGTTTCGCCCAAGTCTCTACATTGAAAAAGCTCACTTCCTCTTCTAAACCAGAATCTTTTTTATAGATCCGGTTGGAGGCAAGACAAAAGGTACACAGGGGCGTTCCCTTGGGAGTGGAACGGAAGAGGGGATCCTTGATTAGGTTCCCTTCGATTAAAATTGAATTGAGGTTATTCATACAATCTCCCACATACAATAAAAGGTCCGGCATTTCCCAATGCACGGGTCATGGAAGCCCGGCCTTGCTCCTAAGCATAAAACTACCGGTTCGTCCATGCTCTGATTATACGGAGCGGGGAGCCTTCCTGCTTTAATCGCCCTGATTTTTTGTAAGCCTCCCTATGGAAGTTAGGCATGGCGACAATCATGTCTGATAAGCCTTTACGTTTTTCATCTGTCGCAGGGTTTCTTCTGAAACAATATGTTCCATTTTGCAGCTATCCTGTTCCGCAGTCTTTTGGCTTACCCCAAGGACATCTCTCAGAAACCAGAGAAGGAATTCGTAACGGCCGCTGATTTCTGCTGCTTTTTCTGTGCCTTGTTCCGTCAGGATAACATCACGGTACCGTTCATGTTTCAAAAGACCTTGTGCTTCTAATGCCTTAATTGCAATAACTGCGGATGGTTTAGCTACCCTGCGCTGCAGAGCAATATCCGTGATTCGGACTTTCCCCCTGCCGGCGAGAAGACCGATTATTTTCAAGTAGTCTTCAAGTGACGGGGTCATCCTTTCTCCAGCATAACATCAGCATACAGATCTTTGAGCCTTTTTCGTAAAAAAACAACCGCATAATGTTTCCGGGACAGTATCGTATTAACCGGCGTCCTGGTTTTTTCTGCGATTTCTTTTACAGGGATCCCCAAAAACTCCGTCTGTTCAAAAACGCTCCGCTGTTCTTCCGGTAAGTCATTAACAGCAATGGTTATCTCTTCAAAGATCATAGAACGCAGATAGGCTATTTCCGGTGTTGCTTCTTCGCCAAAGACAATATCGACGATTTCGTCGAAAATATAATCATCCTCTTCTTCGTCATACACTGCGGGGAGCTTCTCTGCTTTCTTCTGTCTCTGGTGATCAATAATTCTGTTACGGGTGCTTCGGTATAACCATGCCGCTGTCTGGGCTACCGGTTTCGCCAGACTGTCCATACGGGAGAATTGATAAAAAACATCCTGTAAAATATCCTCCGCATCTTCCATGTCCCGTACCCGTAAACGAATGAACTTTAAAAGCCGTTCACGGTATAGGGCGAACACTTCCGCAACAGAATTCTTTGACATACTATCCTGGCCGTTTACCGGTTCTTTTCCGACCGGACAAAGCCGGCTGTTCCCGCCACAAGAAAGAAGGCGGTAAACGCCGCGATGATAAGGAGATTAACAAAGGGACTGTGAATCGTCGGCGCCGCGCCGTCTGCTGCGCCTTGATAGAATACGCCCCGCATGAAATCAACGCAGTAGGTCATCGGCAGCGCTCGGCTCAGCACCGCCATAAGGCCGGTTGAATGCGTTACCGGAATTAAGGTACCTGAAAGAAAGGTCTGCGCCATGGATACCGCCATGATGACAATTCCGGCGGTTGAAGCCTTTTGGATAAAGCCTATACATACAACGCCGAGGGAACCTGCGGCAAGGCATATAAGCGGTGAAAACGCAAGCAACAGCAGAAATTGCGAAACGCTCAATCGGGCGCCTATGCAGAAACCGACCGCTATGGTGAAGAAAAAGTTGATGTAGCTCGCAAAAGCGGCTCCTGCAATTTTTCCTAAAATGAGGGAGTACCGGGAGACGGGACTTACCAGAATCTCTTGCGTAAAGTCACTCCCCCGGTCTTCCACGAGGGAGGTAACGCCGTTCCCCATTATCAAAAACAGCCCCTGAACCAGCATTCCCACCAGCATAAAGGCGTTGAAATCAAAACCCATATTTCTCCCCATATTCTGCGAAAGCTGCCCGCCGAACATCCCCAGGAACATTATGGGCATGACCAGTCCCGGAATGATTTTTGCCGGTGATTTTACGCACAACATAATGTCCCTCATCGCGAGGGTAAGAACCGCGTTTAATTCACGCAAAAGCTTATGTTTCATACGCGGCCTCCTTCTTTTAAAAGCTCAATATAGGCGTCTTCAAGGGATTCGCGGTGTAGCGATTTTTTTAATACCTCCGGGGTTCCGGTAAAAACAAGGGTACCCTGGTTTATCATACAAAGACGGTCTACCTGTTCCGCTTCGTCAATGTAGTGCGTGGTAAGAAATACGGCAGAGCCGTTTTCTTTGCGGCTTGTGTTGATATATTCCCATAAGCTGCGGCGGCTTACCGGGTCAAGCCCCTGGGAGGGCTCGTCAAGAAACAGCACCGCGGGCTTGTGTATCAGGCTGCGGATAATTTCAATTTTGCGCCGCATACCGCCGGAGAATGTTTTAAGGGCTTTCCAGAGTTCGTCCTTTATGTCCATAATGTCCGCCAATTCCATCACCCGGTCCCGGTAGCTTTTCGGCATCCATGTGAAAAAAGGACGGTAGCCATACATGCCGTACATACAGGCGTGGAGCCGGATGTTTTCTTCCGCTGAAAGGTCGAGGTCAAGGCTCGGTTTTTGGAAGATAATACCGATATGGTTCCGCACCTCTCTTGCCTGGGTGTCAAGGTCGTATCCGGCGACCGTAACCGTGCCGGATGTTTTCGCCAGGGTGCTTGTCAGAATGGAAATGGTTGTGGTTTTTCCTGCTCCGTTCTGCCCAAGGAACGCGAAGAATTCCCCTGCACCCACCGAAAAGCTGATGTTGTCCACTGCCGGCTTCCCGGCGTTTTTGTACCGCTTGGTGAGGTTTTCAACCCTTATGACCGCGTTATTCACCGGCTTCTCCTTTGGAGGAAGCTGCGCTTTCCCCCTGGCCGTCTTTTTGTTCATGCGCTTCATAAAACCGGTGAGGGTTAGCTGCAAACCGGTCATGAAAAAAGCGATGAAACCCTTTTTCCTTTTCGATAAATGCCTTCCGTTCTTCTTCGGTCATGTGCATCCATTTTTCCCGCAATTTGTTGCCGTAATGACCGTGATCGCGTCCCTTTCCTCCGGGTATAAAGTGGCCCAGGCCGATACCGCCGAAAAGGATACGGCAGAGGACCAAAAGCCCCGCGGCCTGCCAATAGTTTAACACCGGCAAGCCGAAAATATCCGGCATAAGGGCGTTCCATAACAACAGCATACAGGCAGCAGAGGCGGCGATGAGGGCAAGGACCATCAAAATACCCCAAAACCTCAATGAGATAACCTGTTTGTTCATAGTATGTCTCCTTACTTTAGTAGACGAATGAGACGGCTAAATATTTTATGGTTTGCGCTCAGCCTTCAAGAGGCTGCGATAAGCCTTCGCAAGAGGCTGCGATAAGCCTTCAGGGGGGGCTGCGATAAGCCTTCGCAGGGGGCTGCGCCAAGCCTTCGCAGGGGGCTGCGATAAGCCTTCGCAGGGGGCTGCGCCAAGCCTTCGCAGGGGGCTGCGCCAAGCCTTCGCAGGGGGCTTATTTCTTTTCCATCAAGAACAGATACTCAAAATTATCTTCGTTGCTTTCTGTAACCCAGTCATGCGTCCACCTCATAGTTGCCATTACATTTTTCTTGTACTGTATTTTTGCTGTTTCTATGGTTTTACCATAATTATTAAGCACTTCATATAATTCATGCCTCGTTGCCCTGCCGCCTGAACTATATGACAGAATAATATACTGTGCCGGAGTTTGTTTAATAAGTTTTTCAATGGCTTCAATAACCATGAATGTTCCTGATTTGCTTTTTCTGAATTCTTCAAAAACAGAACCGGCGGTTTTATCTGATGTATCAGCCCTTCTGCTTGCCTTGCCGAAAACTGCCGGTTTATCATTCAAACATACGGTTGTCCAGATATGGTAATATGAGGCATAGCGGACACGGGAAGGCGGCATTTTTTCGTTATTCGAACCATAAGGCGGGTCAAAATACGCGATACTGATATTGTCCGGCAGCTTTTCAAGCGCCTGAAAAATATCATCCTTCATAACCACATGGCTTTCCTTGTTTATCCATAAGTCAGGCACCTGTAATGTCATATCCTTATACGAACGAGGGGACCATGCATTTAAGTACGACGCGTAATGTCCAAGGGTGCTGTCAACCTGATCTAAGGCCAGTATTAAACTGGTAATAGCCACCGATTTTGTACCTTCATCAAGGGCTAAGCGGTCTATCTCTTCACGGATGGCGTCCAGTTTACGGGTATTCTTCTTTTGCCACGGTTTTTTTAACCCATCGCCCTTATTTGAAAGGGTATGCTCCCCGTCGCCGCCGTAGTGTTCGGTAAACCAGCCGTCCACCGGTTTAAGCGCATTGAGATGATCCATTAAAGGCTGATAGCTCTTGGGTTCTCTGGTGTTCATTAAAAATGCGGTATTAAACACTTTTGAATACACGGCAATATCATTGGCATACACCTTATACCCTGTTTTTGCATACGCCTGACTAACCCGTGTGGATCCTGAAAAACCATCAAAAACCGTAAGCTTTCCTGAATCACCGGAGACTCTTTTTGAAAGGCCGAGTATGTAGGGCAGTAACTTGAGCTTTGAGCCGGTATATTTTATTGCCTGTGTTTCCGGTGCGCTCTCCATGATAATCACCTATGCGCCATCAGAGTATTTGAGAAAAACGAAGCGGTTTTATCGTATTTATGGGCTGTATGGGGAAACATCCTGCCATACGGTAATGGTTCCATCGTGTGAGCCTGAGGCGAGTCGTATACCGTCGGGGCTGTAGGCGAGGGCCCGGACCGCTGCGCTGTGCTTTGCGAGGGTATAGCGCTCCTGAGCGGTAAGCCCCTGGACCATGCCCAGGGCAGCCCAGAGGAGCAAGGCCATAAGGCTGCGGCGTTTAAGCCGTATCATGGGCTGGCATCCGGGTCGATAAAGTGGAGATAGGAGAAACGTTCCGGGATATGGGAATCATAGACCCCGTGTTCATTGAGGGCCCAGCCTATGGCTTCAGCGGGGGCTTTCCCATGGTAGTACAGATGCTCAAAGCGAAAAAACGCGGCCCGAAGGCTTTCCCCAGGGGCCGGCGGAAAGCGGCGTTGGGTATAGAGCTGTTCCATACCCTTCCAGGGAAAGGCCAGTTCCACGGTCCAGCCCGTATCCCTGGTGAAGGGATCATTGAGGGTCCCCGCCACCTGTACCGCGCTTTGGAGCCCGGGGAAATCATAATCCATAAACGCCCAGCGTTTACCCCGGTGATGCCTGCCAAAGCGGCTGGCATCCTGAAAACCGCCCAAGACATCCACCTTCCGGCTGTAAAGATCAAAGCCTTGCCGGTCAAAGCGCCCTCCCCGCTGCAGGGCATCCTGATAGATGAACAGGACCTCGTATACGGTATTAAGGGCGTTTATTTCAAATTCATAGTAACAGTCTTCGCCATCGAAAAACACTTCCACATCATTGTCGAGCCAGATGAAGGAATCCCGCTCCCTAAGGCTGGCCCGTACTAAGGGCTCGCTAATCCAAAAGGCGATATAGAGGTTTTCCCTATCCCAGAGGCCGGCCATGCGGGTTTCTAGAAACCCCGGTTCTCCGCTCACCATATCCACAAAGGGCTCGGACTTTTCCGCTGCCTTCCAGACGGCTTTGTCCAGATTGCCGTCAATGGTTAGGGGTTCTTTGATGCTGCGGCAGGTATAGTGAGCGATGCGCTCTTCGGGCAGCTTATAGGTCATATCCATGTTCAATTCCTCTTACCTGCCAATATACCTGAGAGGAGCCCTGCGAATCTATGACGGCCCGGCGCCTGCCCTCTGAAGCTCTCCTGCATCTTCGGGCGCGCACTCCAGATAACGCCAGCCCTCAGCATAGGTGCCTTTGTCATAGAACACATAGCCGCCCGCAGGTCCCGGTACGCCGCCTTCCAGCACACAGGAACCCAGTAAAAATACGAATAGCAATACAGACCTGAGTAGAGACATACCGAATTCCTTCTTTGCGTATATGTCCTATACCTTAGCATTCACGAAAAATCAAACGGCCCTACAGGATAAACCCATAGGCATTTGAAAGGCTCGCAGATCGCCAAGTACGGTTCTCACCGCTTTTTTACCGCTCCAATTAACGCAAAACCCCTCCTCAATCCCCTCTCTAGAGTATGAGAAAAGTACGCTCCCTTAAGCAGGGTGTCTGGTACCGCATATGCTCCCGCATCAATAACCGCGAGCCCCTGTTCAACCGGACTGACGCCCTCCTCCTTTTCGCCTGCGTATTCCGCCAGGCGAAAAAACGCTTCCCCTTCGACTTCCGTACCCTGCAGCTGGAGGATGACTGGCTTACGTTTTTCATTAAGCCAGAGGACGGGTTTCAGTTGCCGGAGATAATGAAGTGGCTGAAGCAGGTATTTGCGCAGCGGTTTAACGGGAAGGCAGGGAGGGTAGGGCATATCTGGGGGGATCGGTATGGGTCAGAGATAATTGAGGGGGAGCCGCCTGGGGAGGAGGCACGGAGTGGGGTCAGACCCCGTTATGGGGAAGCTCTGAAGGCCCCCTATTTTCCGTTCTTGTTCCGCCGGTTCCCCCGGATATTCCCCCTCGCTGCCGCTCCGCCCCATTTCTTGTACTAAGGGGGTTTTTCAATAAGCTCGTATTTCTATGCGTTTATCCTGGGAAAGGGTAGACTCAGGTCTAGGAAAACCGGGAGGATGGATATGATGCGTGTTTTAATTGTTGATGATGAACGGAACATCCGGCTCTCCCTGCAAAAATACCTGGGCCTGGAACATATTGCTGCAGAAAGCGTGGAAAGCGGGGAAAGCGCCCTTGCCTCTCTTGCCCAATCATCCTTTGATGCGGTGATTGTGGATCTCAAACTGCCCGGCATGAGCGGACAAGCGGTCTTGGAATGGATCCAAGCCCGGAAGCTTGCCGTGCCGGTGATCATGATCTCCGCCCACGGGCAGATACCTGATGCAGTACAGGCCTTACACGCCGGGGCCAAGGATTACCTGGTAAAGCCCTTTGACCCCGGGGAACTGGTAGGCAAGCTGCGGGCTTTGCAGGAAACGCAGGAGGCCGCCCCCGCCCCGGGGAAAAGCGCCCTCATCGGCACTTCCGCGGTGATGGAACGGCTTTCAGGGCAGATAGATAAGCTTGCCGCTACGAATGTGACGGTCCTCTTAACCGGTGAAAGCGGAACCGGGAAGGAAGTGGCGGCCCGGGAAATTCACCGCCGAAGCGCCCAGGCAGAAGCCCCCTTTGTGGCGGTGAACATCGGGGGCATGCATGAAGGACTCATAGAAAGTGAACTCTTTGGCCATGAAAAAGGGGCCTTCACCGGAGCCCTCTCCCGAAAGCCGGGGCTTTTTGAGCTTGCCGGCAAGGGCTGCCTGTTCCTTGACGAGATTGGGGAAATGCCCCTCCCCCTCCAGGTGAAGCTCCTGCGGGTTCTGCAAGAGCGCAAGATCCGGCGCCTGGGAGGGCTTACGGATATTCCCCTGGCCGCCCGGATCGTGTCGGCTACCAACCGGGATCTGGAGGCTCTGGTCAGGGAAGGCCGCTTCCGGGAGGATCTCTACTACCGGATCAACGTCTTTAGGATAGAGCTGCCCCCCTTGCGGGAGCGGCGGGAGGACATACCCCTTCTTGCGGATCACCTGCTGAAGAATCTGGCCTCCCGGCTGGGGCGGCCTGCACCAAAGCTCAGTCCTGACGGGCTGGCGCAGTTGTGCGCCTATGGGTATCCGGGGAATATCCGGGAACTGGAAAACCTCTTGGAACGGGCCCTTATCTATGGAGATGGAAGGACTATACGCAGCGAAGACCTCCTCTTCCCGGATTCGAGGTACTGGGAAAAGCAGGACGCCCCGGCATTGGCAGTAGCCCCGGTACGGCCTTACCCCGGCACCCCGGAGGGCGCTGCATGGGGATCCTTGGAAGCGATTGAACGGGAAGCTATTCGGGAAGCCTTGGTCCGCTGTAAGGGAAACCGGACCAAGGCGGCTCAAGAACTGGGCATAAGCCGAAAAACCATTTTGAATAAAATTAGAACCTATGGGCTCTCCTCATAGGAAAGGGGCGTTTATCCGGCGTCTGAAGGACCGCTCGGGGGCTACCACTCGGCATAGCCGGCAATAACATCCCGGAAAAAATAAGCGCTGTCCTTGGGAATCCGCTTCAGGGTGGCATAATCCACATACACAATACCGAAGCGCTTGGTATACCCAAAAGCCCATTCAAAGTTATCCAGGAAAGACCAGGCATAGTAGCCCTTGAGATTAACACCGCGGGTAATCAAGTCCTCACAGACCTCAAGGTGCTGCTTGAGGTACTCAATCCGCTCCCGGTCATGAATCCTCCCATCTTCTTCCACATGATCTTGCCGGGCATAGCCGTTTTCCGTGATATACAGGGGCATCCCCGGCGCTACTTCATGTACCCAGGTAAGCAGGCGTTCAAGACCCCCCGGAACTATGGGCCAGCTCATATCCGTGGTATCTTGCCAGGTGGGTTTTCCGCAGTACTTAAAAGGCGCCCGGGTATCCTCGCCCACGGTGGACTCGGAGTAATAGTTCACCCCGATAAAGTCGATCTTTTCCGCTATGGTTTCTAAATCCCCCGGCTGCACGGGAAAGGCCGCTCCCAAGGCACGGAGGGCCAGCTCAGGATAGCCCTTGCCTAAAAGGGGATAGAGAAAGACCTCGCTTTCCACTGCCCGGGCAATGAGGGCAGCCTGCTTATCCCCTTTACTGCCGGTGGCAGGCCGAGGAGCGGAAAGGTTCAGGGTAATCCCCATGGGGGCCTTGAGTCCGGTTTCCCGATAGGCCTTAACCGCCAGCCCGTGGGCCAGATTGACGTGATGCACCGCGCTCAGGGCAAGGCGTATATCCTTGAACCCAGGAGCATGGTTGCCCCACAGATGCCCCAGGTAGGCAATACAGAGCGGTTCGTTGATGGTTATCCACTGATCCACCAGATCCCCCAGGCCCTCGTAACAGGTCTTGACGTATTGGGCAAAGGCATCCACGATGAAGCGCTCGGTCCATCCTCCTTTATCCTGCAGAACCTGGGGTAAGTCCCAATGGTAGAGGGTGGCACAGGCCTTAATATCGTGCTTATGGAGTTCTTCGCAGAGGCTCCGGTAATAGGCCAGCCCTTCTTGGTTCACCGTACCGGTACCTGAGGGGAGTATACGGGGCCAGGCAAGGGAGAAACGGTAGCTTTGAAAGCCCAGCTCTGCCATGAGGCTGATATCCTCTTTGTATCGGTGATACTGGTCACAGGCGAGGTCTCCATTTTCACCGGCATAGACCTTACCGGGCACCCGTGCAAAGGTATCCCAGATGCTTTCACTGCGTCCCCCTTCATGGCCGGCCCCTTCAACCTGATAACTGGCCGTGGCAGTGCCCCATAGAAAATCATCAGGAAATTCCAATCGCTGCATAAAAACCATCCTTAATATGTTATGATATTGGTTTTTTAGTAACAACCACGATATAATAAGGGGATTTTCTTGTATGTTTCAAGAGGGCGCTGTCCCTATGCAGGGAGATACGTGAGGCGGTGAAAAAGCCTCACGTATTTGTAAAAAATATTGATAAATATGCTCTAATCCCTAGACAAATAAAAAAGAATGTGTTATATATTATTACTATAACATTTTTTCAAGACCGAGGTGGTCTTGAAGAAGAGTCGGTTCTTTCTATGCCTTGCAGGTATATTCCTTATAGAGGAGTAGTATTGATCTGTAAGCTGCGGGGCCCTGGGGCTTCGGAATTGAGGTACTACGACATAGGTCGTTGAAAAAGGTAGTAATACGATAGTGAAGTGTTTTTATAATTCCTTATATTACCCCCCCCCCCCCCCCCCTATTTAATTGGAGCAGGGTACCGACAGGCTATCGCTTAGAACACGGTTTTGTTGTTTACGCTATTTTTCTCAAAATGCATCTATCCAGTGCAGGAATTTATTTTTTAGTTCCTGGGTTAGGTGGAGAAGTATATTTTTTCTATTGGGCTTTTATATCATCCATACGAAGACTGTAGCAGGCATCTAACGCAAGGTAAAATATAGTTGTTGTCTGGTACAGGATCCGGTATAGGCAGTTGATGATGTTTCGGCTCACAGCTCTTATCCGGGGATATAAGCCCGAAAGGGGACGTAGGAGCTTGAGCCTATTAGAGTAGGCGTTATAGTTCTGGATATTACAGATGAAAGATGCGGTCTTTCCTCAGTATTGTCATTTGTTTATTCTAATCGTATACAAGATATAAAATAGAAACATTCCTTAATATATGGTTTTCTCTTAATTCTCTATATTCAATATTAAACTAACACGAAGTCGGTTCTCCAATGAAAGCAGTTTTTATCGTGGTTCCTACCCCTTTTAAAGGCCAATTTTTTTGAAGTGCGAAAATAGAAGGGCATAAAAACGATATCGTAAACTGGCTGCGTGTATACTGGAGAAGTGCCGAATTCGCAAAAGGCGAGTGTGCAAAGGTGCGTGGACAATAAGCCACGCCCCAAGCATGATGACTATGCGCTCATGCGAGAACTTATGAAATTGTTCAAACGAGACCTGTCAGTGGAGTAGATTGTAGGCAGGCTAGGAGCATGGTCACTGTCAACAAGTTAAGGGAATGGAATTATCCCCCTATCAACAGTTTGATTTGTGATTATGATGAAAATGAGGTTTTTTCAGATACTCTTTCCTTGCTACTTCCCGGTTTGGCCGT
>JAITEL010000176.1 GCA_031282065.1 Treponema sp. | reverse complement strand
TTTTCTAACAGGCCTCGAACCATTTCAAAACAAGTCTTTTTCCCATGTTATCCTCCCATATTCCGGTTTATCACGGCTTTGGGAGGGTGTCTATCCCTTAACTTGTTGACAGTGGGGGGGGTACTGCCATATCCAAAAGAGAAAGCATAGAAGCTGATAGCATTAAAGAACCACCATGCGCGATACCCGTTTCAATAATTAAATCTGGCTTGGTTTGCCAAACAATTTCCTGGAATTGCACAATATCCTGTGGATATTGGATGATGGGACGACCTAGCCATTCAAAATGATATCCATAATGTTTCAGGGCAGGATCAAACATCCAATCGTACGCTTTTCTCCATAATTCGGGCGTATTTTGCAGTGTTACTTCTTTCTCACACTCAGCTCTAAATATTTCATATGGTGTCATATTGCCTCCTATAGCAAAATTTTGCTTGTTTTTATATGTTTTTAACAACACTTACCCATATTGATTCCAGCGCTTCATAGTTCAATTCAATAATCTGGCTATAGCCGCAATCACGGAATATCCAAGCGAAAGTAAATAAGCGACAACAGGCGACCAATAAATCCTGTCGCGCCGGTAACCAATACACGCATTATCAGTACACTCCAATTTGCCTCAATTCTTCATAAGTGTATATAGCACATTTTAACACAAGCATTGTTATCTTTCTATCTATTTCAATTTTATAATTACTATTCAAAGAAATAACACTCACCCCCCCTCCCCCCCACTCCTGTTAGTTCCATTCTCCAGTGATGACACTTCATATAATACTTTCAATACCTTTAAAATCACCAGTTATAAAAGAAGATAATATATCTTTTTTTGACATATTCACAACTATGCCAGGCAACTTTATATTGACCTTTGGATCATCATAACGAATTGTACCCTCCGCTTCTTTACAGTAGGCTTTTGTAGAAAAATAAACCATCTCTATGTCATCATCGATCGATTGAAACCCATAAGCGCAGCCTTCGGGAACCACAAGGGCTTTCATGTTTCGGCAGATCAACCGCCACGTCGAAAACACTTCCCTTTACACACCGCACTATCTTCATTTCCGCATGAGGCGGGTATTGAAAATGCATACCCTGGATAGTCTGCTTTGTCATGGAATGATTTATTTGCGCGATTACAATCAATATTGGGACGAATCACCTCAAGTTCTTTTTGATAAAAGATGCGGTTAAAAAAACCGCGATCGTCCCTAAATGGTTCGGAGAGGATAACTCTTACCCCGTCAATCTTTGTATTTTCTATAATTATTTATAAAAATATTCCCGTATCTGCCCTTCAAGACAAGCCGTCCGCTCCTCATCATTGTCACATTTGGCAAATTCAACAACCTTCTCGACCGCTGTGTTTATATCCCAGCGATGCTTCCACCCTAAAACCGATTTTGCTTTGGAACAATCCAGTTTGAGAAAATTCGCCTCATGCGGCCCGCCATTGTCTTCCGTAACCCACGAGGCACCCTCTCCCCATGCGCTACAAAAAATATCCGCCAGCGTCCCGGTTGTTACACAGTTCCTGTCATCGGGGCCAAAGTTATAAGCCCCTTCCAAGGATTTATCGGTATACTGCTTTTCAGCCAGCAAAAGATAGCCGCGCAGACACTCCAAAACGTGCTGATAGGGTCTCACCGAATGGGGATTCCTAAGAATGACGAACTTTCCCGTCTTGACCGCCCTGATACAATCAGGAATAATACGATCCTCCGCATCGTCGCCGCCGCCAATTACATTGCCCGCACGAGAGGTGGAAACTGCCGGAGCATCCGCTTTGGAGAAAAAACTATTTCGATAACAGGATGTTACCAGCTCGCCGCAGGATTTACTATTTGAATACGGGTCATGTCCGCAGAGATTATCATTCTCCCGGTAACCCCATGCCCACTCCTTATTCTCATACACTTTATCAGTGGTAACATGAACAAAAGAACGGACAGAGGGCGTACCGCGCAATGCTTCAAAAACATTGACCGTTCCCATCACATTTGTCTCATACGTGAGTATCGGTTCTTTATACGAGCGGCGAACCAACGGCTGCGCGGCTAAATGAAAGCAAATATCGGGGTTCGATTTTTGAATCGTCTGTATAAGACGGTCTCGATTCCGTATATCCCCATAAACCGAACGAATACTTTTTTCCAGATTGGTCTCACGAAAAAGAGACGGCATAACTGACGGTTCCAGCGCGTAACCGGTTATATCCGCCTCCGCCCGCAACAGGATATGACATAACCATGTTCCCTTGAACCCGGTATGGCCAGTAATAAAAACTTTTTTATTTTTATAGAAAGTAAGATCCACTATAACAACCACAAAGCCCAGGGCGCTTTCCCCTGTGTCCACATACAGGTTAAATCATTTTTGTCTTTCAGGGTATCCATGGCTTTCCAAAAGCCGGTATGTTTGTATGCGTTAAGCTGGCCGTCTTTCGCCAGGTTTTCCAGAGGCGTCCGCTCCAATATGGTTTTATCACCATCGTTTAAATAGTCAAATACCACCGGTTCCATCACAAAAAAGCCGCCGTTAATCCAGGTTCCGCCCTGCTCCGGCTTCTCGGAAAATGAACGAACCGTGTCGCTGCCATCAATTACCAAGGTGCCGAATTTTCCCACCGGCTGCACGGATGTCAGGGTCACATACTTTCTGGCTTTTTTATGGCTCTTGATAAGCTCCGGTATATTCACATCGCTTACCCCGTCGCCGTAGGTAAGCATAAACCGTTCACCGGCAAGAAAATTTTTCGCCGCCAAAAGCCTGCCTCCGGTCATGGCGTCCTGCCCGGTGTACAGCATGGTCACCTTCCATGGCTCGTTCCTGTGCTGGTGAATTTTCACAACGTTGTTTGACATATCTACGGTAATATCGGAATACCGGGTATAGTAGTTAATAAAATAATCTTTAATAACATGAGACTTATACCCCGTAAGGACCACAAATTCATTGAATCCCCAAAATGAATAATTCTTCATGATATGCCAGAGGATGGGTCGCCCGCCGATTTCCACCATGGGCTTAGGGCGCAGATCTGTTTCTTCGGAAAGCCGGGTCCCGTACCCACCGGCAAGCACTACTACTTTCATTATAATATTTAATTGGATCTTTAGGTTTGATTTACTGATTTTCAATTCATGCAGACATATATTTTGTTATAAAGAAATTTTATACAATAGGAATCATACTCATATCAACAGTTAAGGCATTAAAATAACATTAAGAAAAGCATAGTTTTTCTACCTTAATCTGTTGATGAACATATAACACCGTCTACCTGTTGTGAGCCGCAACATCATCAATGAGTATATCGGATTCTGTAAAAACTATAAAAATTATCGAAATACTTAAAGAGACTACAGTCTCCGTATTGATGATAGAGATGTCCAATAGAATACATAGAGAAGAATACATTGTTTTGTGAAATAAACAGTAAAACTATTTAACGGGGGGGGGGTATGAAAAAAGTACTATATCATGGCCTAAAAAATTACCAAAAACCATCACGATAAACAACTACCTATTACTACAGCTCATAAGCGTAGTTTTTCAAAATATTTCCGAAGTACCAAGGCCCCGTTTACGAAATCACCTGTAACAACTTGACAGGTATCCGTCCTGTGAAACAATCTTAAAACTGATTCACTGCTTATTATAAATTTATATCACATTCTTTTTTGTTTGTCTAGTACTATGCAAAAAATTTATCACAATGAGGCGCTTTTCATCAAGCATTTTGAACACGCCCCCTCATGGCTTAGAAGCCTCCTATTGTCAAAGGAGATTAATTCTTTTATGGTTAATCTATGAATGCTGAAAAGTTAACCATAAAAGCCCAAGAAGCCCTCAATGAGGCTTTTGGGCTCGCACAAAAGGCGGATCATGCCCAGGTTGAGCCTGAGCATATACTCCTTGCCCTCTTGCAACAGGAAGAGGGTATCGTTCCTCCCCTTATCGAACGCATCGGTGCGAATCTGGCTCAACTTATCACTCATGCACAAGCCCTCACCGCAGAAACAACCAAGATATACGGAGCCGCAGCCCAGCTTTATTTTTCTTCTGCAGCCTCCAAAATTCTGGCAAAAGCAGAGACCGAAGCAGCCTCCCTTAAAGACGAATACGTATCCACCGAACACATACTCTTAGCTCTAGTCATAAGCGAAGGAAAAACCGGGGAGACATTGCGAAAGGCAGGAATTACCAAGCAGGGAATCCTGGCGGCGCTGAAACAGGTCCGGGGAAATACCCGGATCATCGACCAAAACCCTGAAGATAAGTATCAGGTACTGGATAAATATTGCCGGGACCTCACTGCCTTGGCACGGCAGGAAAAGCTCGATCCGGTGATTGGCCGGGATGAGGAAATCCGACGGGTCATGCAGGTCCTTTCCCGGAGAACCAAAAATAACCCGGTACTTATCGGTGAACCAGGGGTGGGAAAAACCGCTATTGCCGAAGGACTGGCCCGGCGTATCATGGCTGGAGATGTTCCTGATGGACTCAAGGGAAAACAGCTCCTTTCCCTTGATCTAGGGGCCCTGGTCGCAGGAGCAAAGTTCAGAGGGGAATTTGAAGACCGTCTCAAGGCGGTGATCCATGAGATTCAAGGTTCTGAGGGCAAGATCATCCTATTTATTGACGAACTCCACACCCTGGTTGGAGCTGGGGCTGCCGAAGGGGCCACGGATGCCTCCAATCTTCTGAAACCTGCCTTGGCTCGGGGGGAACTCCGCTGTATCGGAGCCACGACGCTTGATGAATATCGTAAGTACATTGAGAAGGATCCTGCCCTGGAACGGCGTTTCCAACAGGTCTATACCCCGGAGCCTTCGGTGGAGAATACCATCGCCATACTTCGGGGCCTCAAAGAACGGTACGAAGTGCATCACGGTGTACGAATCAAGGATGAGGCATTGGTAGCGGCAGCCCGCCTTTCGGATCGCTACATCACCAGTCGTTTCCTCCCAGACAAGGCCATAGACCTGGTAGATGAGGCGGCGAGTCGGCTCAAAATGGAGTTGGACAGCCGCCCTACAGAACTGGATAAATTGGAACGGAAACTCTTGCAGTTTTCTATAGAAAAGCAGGCCTTGAGCAGGGAAGAGGACGAGGCGTCCCGGGAACGATTGGGAAAACTGGACCAAGAAATCGCCAACCTAAGCGCAGAACGGGATGCTATGCAGGCCCGATGGGATAAGGAAAAACAGGATATCCAGCAGATCCGGGATATAAAACAATATATAGAAGAACTAAAGATAGAAGAAAGCCGGTATGAACGGGAAGGAAACCTCACCAAAGCAGCGGAGTACAAATACGGCCTGGTTCCGGATGCTCAGAAAAAACTCTTCCGTTTGACCGGTCAAATGGAAGAGCGGCGGGGAGAGGAAAAGCCCGCCTTACTCCGGGAAGAAGTACGGGAGGAGGATATTGCCCAGGTGGTTTCTGCCTGGACCGGGATCCCCGTATCCAAGATGCTTTCCGGAGAATTACAAAAATATCTGGATTTGGAGAAGGTCTTAGCAGAGCGGGTAGTGGGTCAAGAGACGGCAGTATCTGCCGTGGCAGATGCCATCCGACGGAACAAGGCAGGTCTTTCCGATGCAAGCCGTCCTTTGGGCTCCTTTCTCTTCCTCGGTCCTACGGGAGTGGGTAAAACCGAACTTGCCAAAACTTTGGCGGATTTTCTCTTTAATGATGAGAAGGCCCTGACACGGATAGATATGAGCGAATACGGAGAGAAGCACGCAGTCAGTCGCCTCATTGGTGCGCCTCCGGGGTATGTAGGATATGAACAGGGGGGACAGTTAACCGAAGCAGTACGGCGGCGACCCTATAGTGTGATCCTCTTTGATGAAATCGAAAAGGCCCATCCTGAGGTGTTCAACCTGTTCCTCCAGCTTTTGGATGACGGGAGGCTTACCAATGGCCAGGGCCGGGTAGTGGACTTCAAGAATGTGATCATCATTATGACCAGCAACCTAGGATCCGACCTCATCCTGGAAGCAAAACAGCACGAAGACATAGAGGGAGCGGTAAGCGAGCTCTTAAAGCAACGGTTCAGACCGGAATTCTTAAACCGTATTGATGAACGGGTGATCTTTAATCGACTAGGCAAAGCGGAGATCCATAGCATCGTGGAGATCCAGCTCAAGCGCCTGGTCGAACGTCTGGCCGAACGGAAGATAAGCCTGACCCTTACGCAGAGGGCCAAGGACCTCTTGGTGGAACGAGGCTATGATCCCCTCTTTGGAGCCCGGCCTTTGAAACGGGTCATCCAGGGTGAACTGGAAAATGCCCTGGCCAAGGCTATTATTGCGGGAAAAATCAAGGAAGGAGATACCCTGACCGCGGATCGGGATGTCCAAGGCGACGGATTGATCTTCAGATCCAGCTAAAGGAATCGGTATATGCAGGAAAATATAGGAATTCCTGAAGCATTGATGGCCTTGTTCCTGGCAATACCGGCACTGCGGCCATATATCCGAGGCTTACAGTCCCAGGATGGCGTGCTCTGGCTCCCCCTGGTGTCCTTGGCTATTGGGGTGGTTTTGTTTCCTGCCTATGGATTGCGGGTCGAGTGTATTCCCTTGTTGCTTTGTGCGGTGTTTCTGAATATCCGTCATGTACCGTTGATGTTGGAGCACCTGGGATGGTGGAACCAGGATAGCCCCCCCCGGCAAAGCCTCACTCCGGTATTCCTCGGCTTGCTTATCCTCAGCACTGCATTTGCCTTCGCTTTCTCCCCTCGAAGGGATACCCGCTTGACCCTCCAAGGGGTGAAGACCCACACGATCCGAAATGAAGCGGAACATGCGGATATATTCCTGCGCCTCTATGGCCCTGAGGATACCCAAGAGCCTGCACCGGCACGGCCTCTTATGCTCCTGATTCCTCCGGTATTTGGTTCGGTAGGGATGGTGGATCAGGTATGCGGGAAACTGCGGGATTACGGGTTTACGGTGCTGAGTTTTTCCCGGCAGGGCTTTGATTTCCCGGCTTGGGGACCCGATGGAAAGCGGTACAGCCCTCCGGTGCAAAAACAAGTACGGATCCTCAAGGCCCTTGCTCAAGGAAAGACTACAGAAACGGCGAATGTCTGGGGCCGGGACTTAGAATCTGGCCGGATGGAAGATATAGACTTGCTGCTTTCCTATATCCGGCAAAACCTGCTGAGGGATTTCCCGGAATCCGGGGCGGATCTGAACACCCTCTTTTTGGCGGGCTACGATGCCGGCGGCTCCGCCTTGGCGCTGCGGGGAACGTCCTGGGAATGGCGGGCGAACAATCCTGAGGTTCAAGGGATCATCCTTGTAGAGAGTCCCCTCTGGTCGGCCTATCAGTTTGATGAGCCGGGGCAGCCTCCCCAGATTAAACCGGCTATTCGGCCCCAGCTTCCCACCCTGTTTATGAGCGCTGATAGGATAAGTGATCCCCAGAAGCGAAACCGCGTGTATGGCCCCATACTCCAGATCCTGCAAACCGATACTCCCGTGGTTTTGGCCGCGGTAGACGGTGCAGGCCCGCTGGATTATTCTGATTGTCCTGCCAAGTATCCGCTGTACTCCCTGTGCTTATCGGGGAAGAATCAGACTCAATGGAAATATGATACTTTTATCCAAGGGACCGCGTCGATTATGACCAATTTTGCCAGCCTCCTCTTGGAAAACGCTCCCCAGGATGCTCAAAGACTCCCGACCGCCTTATCCCGGCGCAAAGGCCTGGGGGGAACCATCCATTTTGAAACCGGCGGGGCTTGGAATATACCTGATTTTGGGTATATACTGTCTCCATGATTACTTCCATGACCACCGGTACCTTGGATGATTTTTTCAGGAGCCTCCTGGATATTGAGGGATTCAGTAGCATAGACCTTTCCTTAAACGGGATCCAGGTGGATAATGACGGGGCAGAACTGGGAAAGCTAGCCTTTGCCGTGGATGCCTGCCTTGAAACTTTTAAACGGGCTGCGGCAGGCGGGGCGGGTATGCTTTTTGTCCATCATGGGCTTTTCTGGGGAGTACCGCTACGGCTCCAAGGGCTGGTGCGGGCGCGTATCCAGTTCCTGCTGGATCACAACCTAGCCCTCTATGCGGTACATCTGCCTCTGGACCACCATCCCCAATGGGGAAATAACGGGGTCTTGGCGGAACGCTTAGGTATTGCCGATCTTGAGCCTTTCGGCTTGTACCATGGCCGCAAGATAGGGTACAAAGGAAGCCTCAAGACCCCCTTGAGCATCGAAGAGGCAGTGCAGCGGATCCGTTTCATGGATAAACCGCCTTTGGGGGTGTATCCCTTTGGCAAAGAGAAGAGTCAAACCTGTGGGGTGATATCCGGGGGCGCTGCCAAAGAAAGCCTCCAGGCGGTTGCAGAGGGTCTTGATTTGTATGTTACCGGGGAAGTTTCCCATCAAGTGTACCATGAGGCCCTGGAAGGGCATCTCAACCTGATTGCCGGGGGGCATTATGCCACGGAAGTGTGGGGGGTGCGGAAGATCATGGAACAGTGCGCTGTACAACTGCATATAGATACCGAATTTATCGACCTTCCTACAGGGCTATAAGGGGGAGCATCCGTGCGTGATCATGCCATCAAAGCCAAGACCCTGCCGTTCCTGCTGAGCGTGCTTATCATCCTTTTTGATCAACTGGTTAAGGGATTTATTGTTGCCCATTGGTCCGCCAACCGGATCCTAGACGTATTCGGTAACGATCTCTTGTGGATCATCCATGTGCGCAATAAGGCCATTGCCTTTAGCTTGGGAGAGAATCTGCCGGATTCCTGGCGGCCCCTGCTGTTCATCGTGCTGCCCATTGTGGTCTTGGGTGCGCTCGTGGGGTATTATCTTACGTCCAAGGAATTTTCCCCGTTTCAGCGCTGGCTTTTCGCGGGTATCCTGGGAGGAGGCATAGGCAATATCCTGGATCGCATCTTCCGGCCAGAGGGGGTAGTAGATTTTATCAGTGTCAAATTCTATGGATTCCTGGGGATGGAGCGCTGGCCTACCTTTAATATTGCCGATGCCAGTGTGGTGGTTTGCGGCTTGCTGCTTTTACTATCCAGCTTCGTAAGCTCCAAACCTAAGCCCGCTGAAACGGGAACAGCTAAGAGGGAGGTCTCTTGAATGAGTAAGAAAACAAACACCCTGCTTTTTATCCTGGGAGCCACGGTCTTTAATATACTGATCATGATCCTGTGCTTTATCGTACTGCTCTTCATATATGCCCGAGTCCTGGTGCCGGTACTTCCTGAGAGCGTCCAAGCCTGGGGACTTCCCCTGATCTTCATCGTTTCCGTGGCCCTCTCCTTTTGGCTGTACCGGATTATCCTCAAACAACTCTTACAACGGGTAACTATGGGAAAGTACTTTGGCCCGAAGAAAAGGGCCTAAGCCTGGGCAAACCAGAGCCTGCTATACCTTCTGAGTTCGATGAACGTAAGCTATCCGCCGGACTGTTAAAGCACCTTCAACAGCATGCCAAGGCTATCCCCAGGAGGTGAAGGCTCCTTGTTTTCCTGGTCGAACTCAGGTTATTTCCCCAGCAGGGCGGAAACATCCCGATTCAGTGCTGCACGGCTATACGCGCCGACTCGGATCGAGCGGATGATCCCTGCCTCGTCAATGAGGTAGGTCTGAGGGATGGCCTGTATACCGTAGATCGTGGAAATCCGGTAATCCTCGTCCAGCACCACATTGAGGCTCAGGGTGCTGCGCTTAAGGAAATCCGCGACCTCCCTTGGGGACTCAGCGCAATTAACCGCCAGCACCGTAAGGTCTTGGGCCTTGGCGGTACTCAGCGCGGAAATGAGGGGCAGTTCCCGGATGCAAGGACCGCACCAGGTGGCCCAGAAATGCAGAGCCACGGGCTTTCCCCGGTAAGAGGACAAGGTCATGCGCTTGCCCTCTGCCGAGGTAAAGGTAAAATCAGGGGCCGGTATACCCACCGAGAGTTCAGCTCCGTGAAGCGAAAGGGCTGCGCTCAACAGCAGCATGATACCCGTACATAAGAAGTTTTTTCTATAGCTCATCTGGTTTTTCTTCTCCTTGTAAGAGAGCATGGTGAAATACTATGAATCGCCTTGACCGGGCAAACCTGCATACATTCGCCGCAGCGGATACATTCCCGGTCATTGACCATAGCGCTGTCCATCTTACACGTTTTCGCGCAGGTCCCGCAATGGGTACAGGCGGCTTCATCAACCTGGACACCCAAAAGGGCATAGCGGTTAAAAAGGCCGTAGATCGCGCCCAAGGGACAGAGAAAACGGCAAAAAAACCGGAAGAGCACCGCTGAAAGCACCACCATACCGATAAGAAGGGCTAGTTTCCAGAAAAAGAGCGAGCCTATGAGGTCGCGGAAGGCCTGGTTGAGGAGGACCAGGGGGATTCCTGCTTCCAGGGTGCCTGCAGGACACAGCAGTTTACAGAAAAAAGGCTGCCCATAGCCTTCGATGAAAAAGAAGGCCAGAGGAAGGCCTATGACCAGCAGGGCGAGGATGGCGTATTTAAGGGAGGAGAGGGTGCGGGTGAGGGCATTTTTCCGCACTTTCGGCACGGGTATTTTGTAGAGCAGTTCCTGGATGAGGCCGAAGGGACAGAGGAAGCCGCAGACTCCGCGGCCCAGGACTATGCCGAAGACCAAGAGCAGGCCGCCCACAAAAAACGGAAACCGCCCTTGGGCAAGGGCGTTCTGGAGCGCGCCCAGGGGACAGGCAGCGATTGCCCCGGGGCAGGAATAGCAGTTGAGTCCAGGGACGCAGGTGTTTTTTAAGGGACTTTTGGACAGGGAGCCGGTCTTGAACTGGGGTATATCCGCATTGCAAAGCAGCGCGGACAGGCATTGTATGAGCTTGCGTTTAGCCAATACCGATACACTCAAGACAAACAAAAACCGCTTTTCTGAATACCGCTGCCGTATCACCCAGAAGTATACCGGCAATACTACTAAGGGCTCCCCCTGCAAGGAGGACAAGCTGTATACGCGCTCGTTTTTTTATACTCATGCCTTAACATATACATAAAATCGAGGATTTTTTCCAGGTCTCAGCCGGTCCGGAAACCGGGTGCCGGAACCTTTGCCGCTGCCCGCCCTCAGATTATGCGCAGGCGGGGCATTACAGCTATCCGGTACGTGGTCTTAAGGGTACCCTCAGTTCTTATGTACTTTTTTATGGCATACTCGTATCTTTGATACAAGGAGAAGCTATGGCCAGGAGAGGCAGGGTTGTTATCGACCAAGAAGTATGTAAGGGCTGCTTGCTTTGTGTCCATTTTTGTCCTATGAACGTATTGGAAGCAGCGAGCCGGCGCAATTCTACGGGAACCTACCCTTCACAAACGGCTCATCTGGAAAAGTGTACTGCCTGCGGGAATTGTTTTGAGGTATGCCCGGATCTGTGTATTACGGTCTATGCCCGAGAAGGAGAAAAGGCGAGCCGTGTACCAGGATAGTAAGGAAAAACAACTGATGAAGGGCAATGATGCCATTGCGGAGGCAGCTATCCGGGCAGGGTGCAGCGCGTATTTCGGGTATCCCATCACCCCTCAGAATGAGATCATCACCTATATGGCTGCCCACATGCTAAAGCAGGGAAGGGTTTTCATCCAGGCTGAGAGCGAAATCGCCGCGATTAACATGGTGTACGGTGCTTCCGCCGCAGGCGCCCGGGCCATGACCAGTTCTTCCAGTCCGGGGATCAGCCTCAAACAGGAAGGGATATCCTATGCCGCAGGCGCGGATATCCCCTTGGTGGTGGTGAATGTGGCCCGCGGGGGACCGGGGCTGGGCTCCATTGCCCCCAGTCAAAGCGATTATTTCCAGGCCACCCGCGGCGGCGGTCACGGGGATTACCATTCCCTGGTTCTGGCCCCCAAAAGCGTTCAGGAATGTGCGGATCTTACCTACCTCGCCTTTGACCTGGCCGACCAGTACCGTATACCGGTCATAGTACTGCTTGACGGCGTGATTGGACAAATGCTGGAAGGGGTGGTCCTTCCTCCTGAGCGCTCCCTCTCGGAACTTCCCCCGCGGGACTGGACCGTGGGCGCTATGGCTCACCGGGACAGCCGCCATATAAGCTCCCTGGAACTGGTTCCTGAGCAGATGGAAGCCAAAACCAGGGAGCGGTTCTTACGGTATGAAACGATCAAGACCGCGGAAACCCGCTTTGAAGCCCTGGGGTTTGACCGGGGCCCGGTAGACCTCGTCCTGGTGGCCTACGGTACCTCTGCACGGGTCTGCCTCGGGGCAAAGCAGCTTGCCGCACAGGCAGGCCTTACCCTCGGGCTTTTCAGGCCCATTACCCTATGGCCCTTCCCCTTTGAGGCCCTTTCCGATCATGTCCGGGAGGGGACTCCGGTGCTTACCGTCGAGATGAGCCTGGGGCAGCTCCTGGAAGACGTGAGGCTTGCGGTTCTGGGCAAGGCACCGGTACAGGTCCTGGGGCACTGTGGAGGGGTTATTCCCACAGAAGAAGAAGTCCTTGCTCAGGCAAAGCGCCTTATTATGGAAAAGAGAGACCAGCGAAGCACATGAAACAGTTGTATGGACACCCTAAAAGCCTGCGCCCCATTCCTACGAAATACTGCGGGGGCTGCGGTCATGGGGTGATACACCGGCTCATCAGCGAATTAGTGGATGAACTGGCAATACGGGAAAAGACTATCGTTACCAATCCGGTAGGCTGCGCCATTTGGGCGGATCTGTATTTGGACTTTGATTCGGTCCAGCCTGCCCACGGACGCACCCCTGCGGCAGCCACGGGGATCAAGCGGGTACTCCCGGATCATCTGGTCATCTGTTACCAGGGAGACGGGGACATGGCAGCCATCGGTACTGCGGAGATGATCCACGCGGCGAACCGCGGGGAAGGATTTACCACGATTTTTGTGAATAATGCCATCTACGGCATGACCGGCGGACAAATGGCCCCCACCACCTTGGTGGGCCAGCAGGCGAGTACCGCTCCCCAAGGCCGGGACCCCGGGAAGGCGGGCATGGGCTATCCCATGCGGGTTTCGGAGCTCCTCGCCTGTCTTGAAGGATCCCGTTACATAGCCCGGGGAGCGGTGAACAGCCCGGCCCATGTCCGAAAGACCAGGCAGTACCTCCGAAAGGCCCTGGAAGCCCAGATCCGGGGGCTGGGTTTTACCTTAGTGGAGATCCTCTCCCCCTGTCCTACCAACTGGGGGATGGATCCCGTCCAAGCGGTTACCTGGGTGGATGAGCAGATGATCCCCGTATTCCCCCTGGGAGAAATCAAGAACACCCTGCCGCCGGGATCGGGCAAAGGGGGAAGCTCTGAAGGAGTATCTCCATGACGGAAAAATCCTTTTTCGCCGGTTTGGGGGGCCAGGGCATCATCTCCCTGGGTCAAATCTGGGTGTACTGTGCCATGCAGGAGGGGAGGGAGGTTACCTGTTTCCCTTCTTACGGGGCTGAAAAGCGGGGAGGCATGGCCCACATCTCGGTGATCGTATCGGATGAGGAAATCGCCAGTCCCCTGGTAAGGGTCCCCGATTCGGTTTTGGTGATGAATCCCGGCTCCCTTCCCTTGTGCGAGGGTATGCTCAAACCCGGGGGACTCATGCTTATCAACAGCTCCTTGGTAGGGGAAGGGCCCCGGCGTGAGGACATCCGGGTGGCCAGGATTCAGGCCCAGCATGCCGCAGAGCAACTGGGGAATATCCGGGTGGCGAACATGGTGGTTTTGGGAGCGCTGGCAAAACTCACCGGCGCCTTGGGTTTGACTAACCTGGAGGCTATTCTGAAAAAGTTCTTCCCCCCTGATAAGCACGGGTTTATTCCTTTGAACAGGGCGGCCGTCCAGATGGGCTATGAGGCGGTCGAGTGCATCTAGGGAAGCAGCCGCGCTCAAGCCTTGCTTAAGCGCGGGCAGGTCCTGTTCAGCATGGCTTCTTTGCATACCGGTCCATATCCACGGTTCCCTCCTCGGTTACGGCCACCCCTTCGGAACGGAGGAGGTGGATTTGGAGTTCCAGCCCCTGCCCCGGAGCCAGGGCAATACACCCATTGGCCTTGACGATACGGTGCCAGGGGAGGTTCTGGGAGCCGGAGAGGGCGTGGAGGATCCGGGCAACCTGCCGGGCTCCTTGGGGGAGACCCGCAGCGACAGCAATATCCCGGTAACTGGAAACCCTGCCCGCAGGGACTGCTTTAATCGCTGCGAGGATGCGAAGGGTCTGCGGGGTATAGGGTGCCGGTTCATGGGTTTCGGTCATACAGCTTTCCTTTATAGTAATTTTATGAGAGAAGAGCCTGTTCCGAACTTCGCCGCAGGGGTTTCAGACTCTGCCGCAGAGGTTCTGGACTTCGCCGCAGAGGTTTCAGACTCTGCCGCAGAGGTTTCAGACTCCGCCGCAGGGGTTTCAGACTTCGCCGCAGGGGTTTCGGACTCTGCCGCAGGAGTTTTGAACCACATGCCTTCACCTGATACGCTTATACACGAACGTTTTGAAGCAAGCTCAGTTGTAGGTATACCCGTATACGGGCCTGTAGGTAAGTACCAAGGCATACCCCGATACCTGACTAAAGAGGATTTGACAGGTTATGTTTTTGTTGATATAGTATGAACCGTCTGCACCCTAGGGGGTGTACATAAGGAACAGCTTGCAAAGGCTGATGGAGTATAGATTTTTATATACAAGAGGTACCCAGTGGCTTCGGTCCATGCATATAAGCGCTTTGAAAATAACCTGGTCCAAAAGGTTAAAGATACGATCCTTCTTATGGGGAAAGGAATGCTCCGATGCGGCACAGCTCTGTTCCAGATCCTCACGCGGCGATATACCATTGTCTTGGTACCTCATTCAGGACAAAAAGTACACAACCTCCATATTACCTTTATGTCCTTTTTTTGCTTCATAGCCGTGCTTGTAGGCTTGGCAGGGGTCTTCGTCTGGTATGGGACCTCCTATACGCCTAGCCGGGGGACTTTTACGGGCAAGGACAGCCGTTTGCAGGATACCCAGGCGAGCCTGGATCAGTTGCGGGATGAAACGGCCCTCTTATTACGGGAAGCCAAGGGCTTTGAGACCGCCCTTTCAGGGACCTTATCCTCCTTAGGCTCGGATATTGGGGGAAGAAACAACCCTCAGCCGGGGAGCGGAGACCTCTCTTCCTTTTTCGATATCACCGAAACCCCTGAAGGGATACTCCAGGAAGTGCAGGATGTCCGAAAGCTGGCAGGCTATCTCTCTTCCGTGGTAGAACCGGTCAAGGAGATCGGGACCCTCCTCAATGCTCAGAGCGCCCTGCTCACGGAGATTCCCAGTATTTGGCCCATCAAAGGGGGAATAGGCCATATTTCCATGTTTTTCGGCCAGAATGAAAACCCCTTTACCGGCCAGTATTACATCCATAAGGGCATCGATCTTTCCACCTACCGCCAGGGAGACCCCATCGTGGCCACTGCGGACGGACAGGTAGTTACCGTAGACTATGAACACAGCGGTTTTGGGAACAATGTGATTATCAAACATAAACACGGGTTTTATACCCGGTATGCCCACATGCTTACGATTCGGGTAAAAACAGGCCAGCGGGTTCAGCAGGGTGAAGTGATCGGGTATATCGGTAATACCGGTCTCTCCACAGGACCCCATCTCCATTATGAAGTACATATTGGCTCCGATATCGTGGATCCCTATAAATACATCAATATCCGTTCTAACCTTTCGCGATCCCGCTAAGGGGAGGGTGCTATGGCCGGTCGTAAACGGGCAGATTTCTTACTTAACACCATCATAGGTCCCGGTACCGCTGTTAATGGGACGATTGATGCAGCAGGATTTACCCGGATAGACGGGAGTATTCAAGGGGATATCCAGGTTAAAGGCCGGGTGGCGATTGGGGAGAAGGCCCGCCTCAAGAGTAATATCAGCGGTACCTCCATAACCGTAGGCGGGGTGATATACGGAAACGTTATTGCCAGTGAACGGCTGGTGATCCTGGCCACCGGGCTTATCCTGGGGGACATCATCACCCGGCGCATCCAGGCGGATGAAGGCTGTCTGATTCACGGGAAAGTTCGGGTCTGTCAGGATGACGAACAATGGGACCGGGCTATGGCAGAGTACCACGATGGTCAAGCGCGTGGAGCCCTGTTTTCAGGCCCCTCAGAACAGGCCTCCTAACGTATGCTGAACCTAGAGTTTCCAAACTTCTTTACCCCCGTGGCATATACCGGTATCAAGGGTGAGCCGAAAAAAAAGTCAGGAGAGTCTGCTACCCGTAAAGGTCAAAAACCCCTCTTTTCCGGTATCTTGGAGCAGATAAACCGGAATACCGAGGCCGGGCCGTCGGCCGCACTGGAGGATAGTTCCCCTCCTGAACAGGGGCTTAACGAACTGCTGGATGCGGTCCATACCGCCGGGGATGAATTAAAGAACCGGCCTTTCCCTGAGGAGATCCTCCGGTATAAAACCGCGGTGCGGAATTTTCTCCAGTATGTGGTGAAGCACGGGTATACTATGGAGAAGCAGGTCAGCGGTACCACCTTATTAAAGCGTAAAAACTTTGCGATTATTCAGGTGGTGGATGTTAAGCTGGAACAACTGGCCGCAGGTATATTGGCAGGTCAAGGGGTACAACTGGAAATCCTCAAGCGGCTTGAAGAGATTACCGGCTTGCTGGTGGATTTACTGCAATGAAGTACGTTTTTGAGGGCGAGAGGTTCCTCCAGAGCTTGCTAATGGTTTCCCTAAAGGGCTTTATCCTGCAAAAAGGAAGGGTGTATGAGCACGTTAGATGGCTATGGCAGTGAGGACGAGGATATTGCGGAGCTTGAGGATAAGCCTGCGGAGAAATGCCTGGACAGTACCGTGGTACTGGTTGAATCCGGGGAGCACCTGCTTACCCCAGACACCCGGGTGTACCGGCTGCGGCTTTTATATTCCCATGAAACCTTTCTGGCTGCGTATCCAGGGGAAGCCCTCAGTCCCCAGAGTATGGTGTTGGTTCCTACCCGGTATGGCCGGGACTTGGCCCAGATCATCGGTCTTGTACCCAGGAAAGAGGGAAGTCCCTTGTTTTCAGAGATTGCCCGAATAGAGCGGATTGCCCTCCCCGAAGACGTGGAAAAGTCCGCGGCCAACCGGATCCATGAACAAGAAGCCTTTAGCGTCTGTAAGCAGAGAATCGAAGCCCATCAACTGGACATGAAGCTGGTTTCGGTTCATTACCTTTTGGAAGAGCCGAAGATACTGTTTTTCTTTACCTCTGAAAACCGGGTGGATTTCCGGGAACTGGTCAAGGACCTGGTGGGCGTCTTCAAAGCCCGGATAGAGCTGCGGCAGATTGGGGTCAGGGATGAATCCCGGGAAGTGGGGGGCTTGGGGGTTTGCGGACGGGGCTATTGCTGCCACATGGTTTCGGACAATCTCAAGCCCGTATCCATCAAGATGGCGAAGGAGCAGAATTTATCCCTCAATTCCATGAAGATCTCCGGCCCCTGCGGTCGGCTTCTGTGCTGCCTGGCCTACGAACACTGCTTTTACAGCGAACAGCGCCGGCTCTTTCCCCCGGAAGGGAGTAAAGTACACCATGACGGAACCCTATGGAAGGTGCTTGAGGTTAATATGATCCTGGGCACGGTGAAACTCGCGGCAGATGACGGCAGGCAGATACAGGCAAGCGGTTCCTCCTTTGAAAAGCTAGACAACCGCTGGACTATCAAAGAAAAGATAAAGTCCAAAGGCTGAGGTAAAAAAGGTCTCAATGGGATGAAATTTTGTGTGCAGCCCTGGACAAACAAAAAAGAATGTGCTATAGTTTTTAATACAAATTGAAGTGGTTTTAAGGAACGGATGATTGTCAAAGTGTTACAGGCCGTTCCGTAAATGGCGCCTTGGGGTGCCGGTAATATTTTGAGAAACTGCGCGTATGGGCGCAGTAAGAGGCAGTTGTTTATCGTGATGGTTTTTGCTCAGTTTTTTGACCATGATGTAGTATTTGCTTTATTGGGGGGGGGGGGGGGGGGGGGGGGGGGGGGGGGGGGGGGGGGGGGGGGGGGGGGGGGGGGGGGGGGGGGG